>JAADIB010000110.1 GCA_013151565.1 Chlorobiota bacterium | reverse complement strand
ACATATCTGGTTTCGAGAAGGGTTGGAGTTAGGTCTATGAAAGGGAATAGTATTGTAATTTGTCCTCCGTGTGTATGTCCGGCAACCATTATGTTATACTTTTCCTTAACTGCTGCTTTTTTCATCCTGCCGTTTGGCTGATGAGTGACTAGAATTTTAAGGTTCACACTATCTAAATTGCTGGTCAAGAAATCTAATTCTTTATCATTAATTCTATCAGAATATGTATCTGTAATAAACGTCATTCCTATAGTGCTGTTACCTATTTTCATGATGAGATTATTATTATCGATCATCTTAACACCAAATTGGGCAAGATGTTTGATCACTTCACTTCTGCTCTTCATGATATCTCTATTATATGCCCAATTATCATGGTCTCCAACACACGCATATACACCATATTTGGATTTTATCTTTCCAACAAGTTTTGCAGCAACCGGGATTGATTCTTTATCGTGAGTTATCAAGTCCCCTGTAATAAATACAATATCTGGATTTGTTTGGTTTAATTTATTAATATAATTTTGAATTCTTTCATTACTGTTATACCAGTCAGCTTGGATGTCGGAGATCAATCCAATTCTTAAATTATTTAGATCTTTAGTTACGGTTTCAGATTTATATGTTGTTATTCTTACTGAAACTTGTGTCATATCGTACCAAATTCTAATAGGCACATAAATAGAGGTGATAACAGCTATTCCAATAATAATTTTTGCACTCACTCTTTTTAATTTTAACTTATCCATTTTCTTAAATGGAAGTAATATCAATCGGAATAAATCCACTAGTAGAAATAGTACTACAGCTTGTAGCACAATAGTTATGAAAATCCAAAATGGGTAGTAAAAAAATGTATCGAAGAAAATACTCTTTTCTGGCAGATCGATTTCCGGACCGCCTAAAAGTTCAAGAATCCAAGTGAATAAATAAGCGATCGGTACAAAGTTAATTATAAGTAGTGCAGCTATTCTAAGAATTTTAAACTTTAAAATTGGTGAATTAGGAAATAGCAGCTTGATTGAATGAAAAACTTTTCTGAAAAAGTAAAATTCAGCCAGGAGCATCAATGAAACAAACAGTATCAGCTTTATAATCCAAGGCATAAATATTTTCTGGGGATAGTGAACTTAAATTTTTTATCCAGCAAAGTTAACGATAAAATAGTGAAGTGAATAGGTCAAATATAAAAGGGAGAAGTGCAAAAGCACTTCTCCCTGGGTAAAGTCAGAAAGGTAGAGGGCAAAACCTTTCCGACTTGGTTGGATGCCAATAAATTGGCACTCTCAAACTTAATAAAAAATATATTCTTAAGTAAAGCAAAAAACGATACCTTTAAATTAAATTTGATAAAAAATTGACAAATTACAAAAACAGTGCATAGTGAATGATGTGGTATTGAATAAAATATTTGAACAGATAGAGAGTTTTATTTACATAAGTAAAGTTTTTTTTGTAAGTTAACTCCAAAGAAAGAGGTCAAGTTCGTGTATGAAAAAAATCAATCACAAATACGGTAGTGATCTCAAGAGTAAATATGACTCAACCGAAAAACTGCATTTTGTGGAAGATTGCATCTGCTACCTTGGGGTCAAGGGGAGCAAGTTTTCAATTGTCTGTGATTATCATAATCTCAAGGATACCCTAAAGATAAAGGATGAAATACTTATTGAATATGAATTTGATTCAAAAGAAGAGTGTCTGAAGTTTATCAAAGATATAATGTTCGTAGCGCCCTACCATCCTCATGATATTAAGCTGCCCAAAGCTTTGCAATAATAATAATCCCTAAGATTCAATTAGTAAGTGCGACAAAATAAATGATCATAATATGGGTACCCCAATATTATGAAAGAAAGGAGTTAATTTTGTCGTATGAAAAAGCACACACATATCACTAATAATCAAACAATATTTGGAATTATTTTATCCCAAAAGGTCATTAGAAAATTAAGAATCAACGACAAAAGGCCAGTTCATATATTCGGGGGAATTCCATAAACCCATAAACCATTGCCGTCGTTTCATTCCCAAAGATAATTTTAATATCCTCTGATTACCGTTTCTTATCATATATCCGCCAATAGCAAATACATTATATCGTAAAGTCTTCATTCGTTTACTTGTTGCAGTCCCGAGCACGGATTGTCTGAACAAACTCATTAAATTATAAGCCATCATCACAAAGTTTAATGTCGCTTCAGTTGCCCAAAAATTATTTACATTAAAACTACTTGCTCCAAAATCATATTTTAATTCTTTTATTCTGTTTTCCGCCTCGGCTCTGTTTCTGTAAATATCATAAACCATTTTTGCCGATAATTTTAGGTTGGTAATAAAACAAGAGTATCGATAATTTTTATAGAGTTCCTCGTTTTCAAACAAACGTAATTGTTTGCCCGTTGCATTCGGTCGTTTTGATATTTCTTGTCTTACGATTATCATTCTTCTTGCCTTTTCCCAATCGGGAGATTGATACTCCGTATCGGCTATCTCTATTCCGTCATCCAATCTCAACCACGTTTTCTGATATGCCAATTTCTTCCTCTTTATCGGATAATATAATCTTGCCGCTACTATGTAGTCTATGGCCGCGGGGGCTTTGTTTTCAAGGTATTTGAAGATTTCTTGACTATAAAATCCACGGCAGTTTATGGATTGTAAATTATCTAATAACCTTTGTCAAGACGAACTAATCCTATCTTTTCCCCTTTCAATTTTTTTATCTTATTGCTTTTCAATGACTTATACCCTTTTTTTCTAATGACCGTCATTAGATATTGTTCCCTAATGAATTTTTTGGGATAAATATAAGAACAAATTATAGTCAAAAAGAATTAATGTTCACACTATTGATTTACAAATTATAGCATTTTTTCAATTTGTTGGATCAAGTTTAAATGAAAAAATGTTTTTTTAAATAAAAAATGTTATTATATAATTATTAACTATTATAAATAAGAGAAATAGAATGAAAAGATCAATAATCCTTAGTTTATTAATATCGTTGCTCTTCTTGCTTAGCTGTTCTACAAGCACCGTAACAAATATAAAAGAAATATCAGCTGCTGATTTGAAAGCAGAGATGAAAATAGATACCAATCTTGTAGTACTAGACGTTAGGCATCCAGAAGAATTAACCGGCGAATATGGACATATTGCTGGAGTAGTTAATATTCCAGTTGAGGAATTAGAACAAAGAATTACTGAACTCAATAAATATAAGAATGATCGCATTGCGGTAATATGCAGGTCAGGCAACCGTTCCAAACGTGCTACGGTGATATTGACAGATCATGGATTTAATGCTGTTAGTGTAATTGGCGGAATGAAGGCATATAATAAACTTAACGAAAAGTAAAGCTGTTTTTTCCGTTTAACTGAATTTAATAAAGATTGTTTTAATAGGAAAATAATTTGCAAGTAAATATAACCTTCCTTAATTTTGAACAATTATATTCATTTATAAAATTGGAGTTTTAAAATGCCTCCGATTTCGCATACATGGCTTCCGTTTCTTTATCTGTATGGCGTTGGCGGTTTGTTTTTTCTTATAGGAATGATCATCATTAGAAAGAGCAAAGCAATTGACTTAAACAAAAAACGTCATCGTTTTTGGTATAGGGTATTAATTTTCGGTTATTTCTATTTCGTAGCATTTCATGTAATTACAACAATAGCAGCACTTTATTGGTAAAATATGGAAACAGCAAGTAATCTTCAAACTACATTTCACAGCATTGGGTCAACAGTCGATTGGGTGGTAATGCTCGTCTATTTTATAGCGATAATGCTGTTCGGAAGTTATTTCGGGAAATATAATAGAAGCACAAAAGATTTTTTCTTCGGGGGTAGAAGATTCAAATGGTGGCTGATAGCTTTTTCAATTGTAGCTACCGGTGTCGGGAGTCACAGCTTTGTAAAATATTCGGCTAAAGGATTCCAGTACGGATTTTCTTCAACTATGACTTACATAAACGATTGGTTCTTCCTCCCGTTTTTTCTTTTCGGCTGGCTTCCTATTATCGTATATACAAAAATAAGATCGATACCTGAGTATTTTGAAAAACGATTTTCACCCTCGGCAAGATTCCTGGCTACAATACTTTTACTTCTCTATATGATTGGATATATCGGGATTGGATTTTTAACACTGGGAAAAGCGGCGCTTCCTATGCTACCGAAAAGCTTCTCTTTACTCGGGGCGCAGTTTGATATTACATTAATGGGTGTGATAATTGTAATAGCTATTATCACGGGAATTTATATAACATTCGGCGGGCAAACTGCTGTTATATTTACAGACTTGCTTCAAGGATTCATTTTACTATTTGCTGGTTTTTTACTGTTCTTCTTGGGCATCTCGTATCTCGGTGGTTTTGAGACCTTCTGGAATATTCTTCCAACCACATGGAAATTACCATTAGCGGATCTGAACAAGCCCCCGGACTTTAATTTTATAGGAATATTCTGGCAGGACGGGGTAGCAGGTTCAGTCGGATTCCTGTTCATGAACATGGGCTTGATAATGAGATTCATGGCTACAAAAAGTGTTGATGAAGGAAGAAAAGCAGCTACATTTAACATACTTTTTATGCTTCCCCTATCAGCAGTTGTGGTAGGTAATGCAGGCTGGATCGGAAAAGCTTTATCAATCGTTAATCCGGATTTGGTTCCGCCTAGTACTTCTCCAGACCAAATATTTGTGGTTGTTGCCAATATTGTAGCTTTGCCTGGAATTTTCGGGTTTATTATGGCTGCGCTTACCGCGGCACTTATGTCAACGGTTGATACATTGATAAATGCGACAGCAGCAATTTACATTAATGATATTTACAGACCTGTAAAACAATATTTTAAAAAGAAACAGAAAGAAGACAAGAAACAGAAAGAAGACAAGAAAAAGAAAGACAGGAGAGAACTTGCCGCGGCAAGATATTCATCGGTTGTTATTACGGCGCTTGGCGTTCTTTCCGTATTGGCTTTCAAAGGATTCCCTACTGTTTATGAGGCACACGGTTTTTTCCATTCTACGCTGACACCGCCTCTTGTAGTTGCAATATTTTTAGGTATCTTCTGGAAAAAATTCACACCGGCAGCGGTGATTGCAAGTTTTGTCGGAGGTGTGGCTTTGATGATCCTTGCTCTCCAGGATCCGAATTTAATAACCCCGTTTGCCCAGGGCATTAAAATGAATCCGGAGCATCCTTATTCATATATCAGAGCGTTATATAATCTGCTGGTTTGTTCTGGTGTAGCGCTGATGATCACATATACGACAAGTTGGCAAAAAGGAATTGTAAAAAAGATTAGATCGAAATCAAATGCCAAAGAAATTATTTACAGTCTTATTGCAGTATCGACAGTAATTTTCCTTCTTATACTTTTTGATATTGGCACATTCGGACTACAGTTTTTCGGGGCAATTATCATGTCCATTATGATCGCAATGCAATAACCACAACATTTATGGGCAAATATGATGAGAAAGCACAGACAGAAGGGCTTACAGTTTGGTCTTTAGCAAAAGCAAAAGAATCATTCAAGGGAAGCCCGATAAATGATAGAGAGGGAAAAGTCATTCTAGTTGACTGGAAGCTTGAGGATACAGATGATAATCTTGTTCACTTTTCCAGAAATGATATGCAAAAAATGGCGGCTGAAGTTGGAGATTTGGTTTATCTCTGTGATAAGAGAGCATATCTCGGCGGATTGAAATCTGTTCATACAGTTTACGGCGAACCGCATGACGGAGAAGATGGTATTGTTCTGTTAGGCAACGAAGATTTATTAAATGGTGTGTTTATAAAAGGAAGAAAACTTACTGCCGAAAAAGAAATGTAGTTTTATATTTCAAATAAAACTACATTTCTATAAAAATGACTTTAACTTAATGCCCAGCATCCAGCATCCAGCATCCAGCATCCAGCATCCAGCATCCAGCATCCAGCATCTAGAAATCTTCCCTTATCTCCTGTTTTTTCTCAGCGCCGTTTTGAAAGTTAATTTTATTTTTCTCTTCCAGCATCTTTACAACTATCGGGGGAACGAAGTCGCTAACATCTCCATCAAATTGCGAAAGATTTCTTACAATTGTTGAATTCAAATAAGTATATTTTTCGTGAGGCATTAAGAAGATAGTACGAAGATTCTCATCTAGTTTTCTATTCATTAATGCCATCTGGAATTCATACTCAAAATCAGATATAGCACGAAGTCCTCTTATTATACCAATAGCACCCACTTCTTTTGCATGATCGACAATAAGCCCGTCGAAAGAATCAACAAAGACTGTCTTAAATTCTTTTAGACATTCGTTGAGCATTGTTAATCGTTCATCAACTGTGAACAAAGAGTTTTTTGAAGGATTTTTTGCAACGGTAACAACTACTTCGTCAAATAGATCTATTGCCCTTTTAATAACATCTATGTGTCCGTTCGTTACAGGATCAAAAGTTCCAGGATAAATTACACGCTTCATTACAACTCGATAAGTTTGTTTGCTAAATTACCCAAATATAAAAAAATAATGAGCCTATGACAAAGATTAGTGATGAAAATAGAGAAAGAACTTACAATTTTTCTACAGCAATTCCACCAGCGTTCTCTTCAACTTCAATTACTTTTTCAACTGTTTCTGTTTGAGTGTTAATAATTCCAACAGTAGAAATAAATTCTTCTCCTTTTACTTGATAAGCCGGAACAAAATCTCCTTCCAAGTTTTGGTTAGTAACATAAACATACCTATCGTCGGAAGTTATATCAATACCAAAAGGCATACTGAATGCAGGATGAGTAATTGTGTTCGTCTTATCCCAAAATGCTGCGGTTTTGGTAATCACCTCAACAGCGTTACCACCCCCTGACGCCACATAGATTTTTTGACCGGTGCTTGAGACGGTTACTCCCATTGGATTTGAAAGAAGATTAATTTTAGAGATAACCGATCTGCTTCCGGCGTTGGCTACTAAAAGTTGATTCGTTTTATTGGCTGTGATGTAGAGATAATTACCGTCGGGTGAAATACCCAAGAAAAGCGGGTAATAATCATTCACTAAATCAAATCTTGAATCTATCAATTGGTCAGAAAAAATATTAATAACATGAATTAAATTATTTACTGCATCGGCAACAAATAGAAAACCGCGCTGTTTATCCAACGCCATTCCATGCGGTAAGCCGCTTATAGGAAGATTGATCTCTTTCTGAATAAACATATTAGTCAGATCAATAACATAAATACTACTGTAGGTAAATTCAGTTGTAGACGCTCTTGAAACATATGCTTTTGTACCGTCGCTATTGATCTTGATAATGCCTGGTTCAGAAAGTCCGCTGATTGAAAGGACGGGAGAATTGTCAGTTTTTCTAAACTTAATAAGTTGACCTGCCGAACTAAGAGTAACGTAATAATAATCACCATATTCAGATACCCAATAAGGAGTGTCAAATTCTGTTAATGGATCGTATACATCATTTAAATATGATACAACTTTGTTTGTGCCGTCAACCACAGAAATATCTTCTGAGTTTTGATTACATACATAAACCCGGTAACTTTCGGGTAAAAAATACGGGACATCGCCTTTATAATCTTGAGCGCCGTCAGCAATCCAATTTTTTATTGTTGTAATTTGATTTGTACTTAGGATAGATGAGTGATTGTATGAAAGTTTTTCAACAATATTCCCATTGATAAACTGCATAAGTAAACTTTTTTCTACGCTATAGGGAATCACATCATCGCCGCCGTAGCCGTAATTGCGAACACCTTCCAAAGGTCTGTTTGATGCACCCAGCATAATTTGAGGTTGTATTTCCGTAGAAAATCCATTTACAGGATTGCTCTCAGCGTGACAGCCGGATGCGGCACATGTGCCGTTCAGAATATTGGAAACATCCTTTGTTTCGTAATAATTATTCTCTTTTTTTAATGCTTCATCAGGATTTTCTGTCAGAGTACAACTGCTTACCGCTAAAATAAGTGTAATTGATATGAAAGTTAAGAATAAACTTTTCTTTGTTGCCAAATGCATTATTTTTCCATGGATTTTGTATTTATATCAAATATACTCAAAAAAGATACCAAATATTAGTTTAGTCGACTATCTAAAAGCATTTGTTTTTATATGAAATTTAAGGAAATCGGTAATTATTTCAAACATTAGGTAAAAATCGAACATTGTGAAATTCAGTCAAAAATGTAGATAAGACTATCGCCAAGCCGTTTTAATGGCTCTCTTCCAAAATTTTCAACATCTTTTTCTTTTGTCTGAATTGAGCGTTCAATTAGCATAATTCCGTCTTTGTTTAGAAAGTTGTTTTTAAAAAGGTTTTCAACTACTTGATGCACATCATCTTTAAAAAACGGAGGGTCTAAAAGTATTAGATCGTATGTGTCGCGTTCATTTAGAGATGAAAATTTGAGCGCAGTCATATTTAACACCCTGCAATGATCTTCTGAGTTCAAACTTCGAATATTTTCTCTCAGCATTTTCTGAACGTGAAAATTCTTTTCGACAAAATGAATTTCTTCTGCGCCGCGGCTTAATGCCTCCAAGCCCAGCGAACCGGAACCGGCATAAATATCACAAGTTTTGATCCCGTTAAAATTGATGAAGTTATTCAGTATGTTAAAAATTGCTTCTTTGTTCTTGTCTGTTGTGGGTCTGACAAGTTTTGATTTTGGAAACTTGATTGTGCGTCCCCTGAATTCTCCGGCTATTATTCTCATAGAAAAATATTATTGTTAAGATGATTTACTAAGCTATGCGGAAACAAATTCCAGCCGCTGAAGAAAACAACTTTGCTTTATTTAGATAATGATCATTCTGAACAAATGATTCAGAAAGTTGAATACGCTCGAACGGATTGATATTATCAAAACTAATATTAACCGATTCTTCAATCTCTTTCTGGAGTTGTGCAAATTCAGTATCACCGGCAATATAAAATTCACTAAAACTATTTTCATCCTGTACTGCAAAAGCATTTATATGGTCAATTAGTTTTGTGTTATCGTCGGTAATAAATTTTCTGTATCCGGTAAGTTCATTGTTTTTATAACTGCAGAAAGAGATTGTTTGACCACCTACATAAATAGATATTGTATTATTCTTTTTTATCAGCAAATCGGAAGCAAAGTGAGCGTTATCAATAAACTTCAACACTAGATCATTCTGAAGTAAAAAATTATAAATTTCTCTTGCCGGGTTTTGATTTACCGCAATGATCATTGCTTCTGGATAGGAATAAAGACCACCTGATATTTTTTTCTGTCTGATTATATGATCCTTGAATGACAAGGTCGGAAACAATACGGAAAATTCCCATTCGATTTGTTTCTGAAGATCACTTCCGGATAGTTGTGATTCAAGCGGGAACGAAAAAATTCTAAATAGATCAATCGAAAGTGCTATGGAAATTTTATCACTTTTAATTTGACTACGATGAGTTAAATTATCGAATGCAGTTTGAAGAACGTTAATGAAATCTGAAGATTGAAAATCCAGTGTTTCCGAAAAAAGTTCTTCGTCAACGTTCTCCAAATAATAAATCTTATTTTTTTCAACTACTTCAACAAATTGAAGTGTATTTTCCGTTATATTGATACCAACATGATTCATTAATAAAGCATGTTAGTATATTATTCCCAAGAAGAAGTGTTTTTCAATGCGTCTGAATAAAGATCACCGATCTTATCTTTACTGTCGGGACTTTCAATCACATAACGAGTACCAATCGTAATATTAGAATCAATTTTAACAATTTTTCCTCTTCGGTTTATCACGGTATCAACTTCTAATGTAGTGTCAACTTTTACAATAAAATTTTTACCGGAGCGAGGAGAGATATAAAGTGATTCCGGGGAAAATTTTCCGTCGGTTAAATTTACAAACGGGTTAGTTGATTTATTGGTAACAGTATCAACTCCAACAATTAAAGCATGTACGGTAGTATCGGTTTTAATAAAGTTAATAAGAGTATCAAGATTATCGGAGTATCTTCCATGAATTTTCTCGTATAACATTTCAGCTTGTTTTAGATTCGTCATTCTGGCACGCGATTCATTCTTATAGTAATTCTCAAGACGAGTAATTCTAGTAGGTTCAACAATAGAAACTTGAATTAAAATAAATGTAAGGATAACTATTACAACCCATAAACCCGCATGAATGTACCAGGGATCATTTTTCTTTTTCATTTTTCCTCCAAAAGCTTTGATGCTCTATTCAATAATTATATGTTTTTTTATTCTAGCTAATTTTTTTCTACCGATGCCCGGAACTTTAATTAAATCATCAATACTACGAAATTTGCCATTCTTATTTCTAAAGTCAACAATGTGTTCCGCTGTCTTTTCCCCTATCCCAGGCAGTAAAATCAACTCTTCTATAGTTGAATTATTTACATTTATCTTACGATCAGATAGTTGATCAGCACTATTTGTTCTTTCAGAATAATTATCATTACTAAAATCTAAAAGTTCCTGCTCATAATCAACTTTTTTCTTATCTGTTGAAACAGAATTTGAACTGTTTTTGTTATTCCAAAATAGACTATCCTGCATAGAATAATCGTATTTTTTTACTTCAGCAAGTTCGGACTTGTACTTAAAATAGTAAGCCAAAGATCCAACCAAGAAAGAAACAGTAATAAACAAGATAACTTTGACCTCAATTTCAGTGAAGCCAATTCTATTTCCTATTTTCTTTATAAAGCTGATTTCAGTTCACCAATTTTTATAATTAAATAAAATAGTAAATCAGCACGTATAATACCGTAAAATTTTTAAATCTGCCACCGTGATAAACCGGTATTAAACTTTTATATGCGGCATATTCTGTAATTGTCTCAAAAGTTCTTTTTCTTGTGAATTTACTTTTCGAGGCACGTGAATATTTGTTTTCACCAATTGATCTCCAGCACCATGCCTATTCAAATGCTGAATGCCTTTTTCACGCATCTTCAAGAATTTACCTGCTTGCGTACCAGGTTCAATTTTTAATTTTGCCCTGCCGGTCAATGTCGGAATTTCTACTTCTGTACCCAACACAGCCTCGGGATAACTGATTGACAATTCGTATATAATATTATCACCGTCACGGACAAAATGCGGATGAGGCAATTCCTTAAATATTACAATTATATCACCTGCAGAACCGCCGTTTTTGCCGACACTACCTTCACCTCTTAAGGTCATGTAACTATTATCGGTAACCCCGGCTGGAATATTTATTTTGATAGTTGATTCTTCATAAATTCTGCCGTCGCCATGACAAGCAGGACAAGGCTTCGTAATAATTTTTCCGGTACCATTACAATTATGACATGGTGCAATATTCACAAACTGACCAAACAAAGAACGAGAAACCTGCTTAACCTCACCCGTTCCTGAGCAGACCGAACATGTTTGATATGACGCTGGATCTTTTGCCCCAGTACCGCTGCAAGTTTTACAAACATTATGTTTTTTTAATTTAATTTTCTTTGTTGTTCCAGTAGCAATTTCTTCTAAAGTTAATTTTAATGTTACTTTTAAGTCCTGTCCTGGCGTACCTGTTGTTCTTTGTCTGCCCCGCTGTGATGAACCGCCACCGCCGAAAACTCATCAAAGATAGATGAACCGCCTCCAAATCCTCCTCCGCCGAAAATATCAGAAAAATGGCTGAAGATATCTTGTGCATTATTGAATCCGTGAAAGTCCTGTCCGCCACGAAATCCTTCATGACCAAAACGATCATACTTTGCTCGCTTCTCGTCGTTACTTAGCACTTCATATGCTTCGGCAGCTTCCTTGAATTTTTCTTCAGCTTCTTTATCATCTGGATTTCTATCCGGGTGATACTGCATCGCCAATTTTCGGTAAGCTTTTTTTATCTCATCGGCGTTCGCACTTTTGCTTACACCCAAGACTTCGTAATAATCTCTTTTAGTCATTATGATCTATTCCTTTGCATTTTCATCTTTATCAACTTCCGCCTCTTCTTCCTTTTCCATTCCTTGACTAACAATAACCTTAGAATGTTTAAGAACTTTGTCTTTATAAATATAACCAGGCTCAATTTCCTCAATTATTATATTTTCCGGGTATTCTTCCGAAGGCTGCTGGAGCAATGCCTCGTGGAATTCATAGTTAAATTCTTTCCCGACAGAATCTATCTTTTTTACGCCCTGTGCTTCGAGTACTTGAGTGAATTTATCGGCTATCATTTTAAAGCCATCTCTTACAGATTCCAAGTTGTCATTGTCAATATGAGACAGCGACCTTTTCAGATCATCGTATATCGGTAAAACCTTTAGTATGAAAGGCTCTGCGGCATATTTAAAAAGAACGTCCTTTTCGTTTTCAGTTCTGCGCTTATAATTTTCAAACTCCGCAGCTCGTCTCAATAACCTATCATTTAATTCATTGTTCTTTTCTTCCAGTTCAGCAACCCGTTCTTCTAAGTTTTCTAATTCAATCGAGAGGGTTGATTCCTCTTTATCAACAGCTTCTTTTTCTGTTCCCTTCTCAACTGTAATTTTTTTATCCTCTTGCGGTTTATTTTTTTTGCTCTTTTTCATTTTTATATGATCTCCTCACTTTTCAATACATACACGTTCTATTTTTGTAATTCTTTTGATAGAAGTTTAGCAACATATTCAACAGCTGCTACAACTTTTGAATACTCCATTCGTTTGGGTCCGATAATACCAATAGTACCGGATGCCTCGCCGACCTTATATTCTTTAGTTATAAGACTGTAGCTCGTAAATTTCTTCTCTCTATGTTCAGAACCAATAGTTATTCTTATATCGTTACTATCTTTTTTTAACTGGTCATCCATTACGTGGACAATAACATCCTTATCCTCAACCAATTCTATTATACTTTGGAATTGTTCAATGTCTTCAAATTCCGGCTGTGTTAGAATATTCTTTGCTCCCGCGATAACAGATTGATTCCCTTTGTCATCTTCAAATATTCTGTCGGCAGAATCAAGGAAGACCCGGACAATCGGTTTTAATTCTTTGGTGCTCAAGTTTCTAACTCTATCAACTATCGTATTTCTGATCTCGGAAAACCGTAATCCTGATAATCTCTGATTAAGAATACGTTGAACAGCGTTTAATTTATTCTGCTGAACAGATATTTGAAGTTCCACAGTAATTGTTTTTACAATTCCCGGCACAACCGTAACTACAACTAAAATTCTCGAACTGGAAAGACGTACTATCTGGATTTTTTCAAGAATATAATTGCTGATCTTCGGATAAGTAATACATGCAAGTTCATTAGTTATGTCACTTAAAATTGATGATGTTACTTTTATAAGATCATCATTTTTTTGCGAAGCAATATTATTCTCAACAGTTCTTTTAGCCGCTTTGCTTAATTTGGGAGGTCCCATTAAGGAATCGACATAAACCCTGTAACCCTGATCGGTAGGAACTCTGCCGGCGGAAGTATGAGGATGTCCAAGAAGACCAGAGTCCTCCAGATCAGCCATAATATTCCTTATGGTTGCCGGCGATAATCCAACATCATACTTTTTTGATATGTTTCTTGATCCAACAGGATTTGCAGTTAAAATGAACTGATGGATCACATATCTGAGTATCGATTTTTCTCTTTCACTTAATTCAGGGTTAAGCATATTATTAAATTTTTATTCCCAAATTTTAGAACTTTAAATTTAATGATTTATAATATCATATTCACTACTCTGAATTTTATTAGATGCTTAAAACATGCGGTGGTTTCTCTTTTTTTATCCTAATTATTACGAATTTTTCTCTATCTAATTTCTTGTTTTTATATCTTTACAAATCAAATATATTTTGTAGAGAGGATAAATTGAGCACGTCGTATAAATCAGCCGGAGTTGACATTGCAGCCGGTGAAGAAACCGTAAATAAGATTAAAGAAATTGTAAAATCAACGTTTAACGATAGTGTATTATCGGGTATTGGTCATTTCGGTGCGTTTTATAAAGTAGACTTCGCTAAATACAAAGAGCCTGTGATGGTTTCTAGCGTTGACGGAGTAGGGACAAAACTGAAAGTTGCATTTATGATGAATGTGCACAATACTGTTGGGCAGGATCTTGTGAACCATTGCGTTAACGATATTGCAGTCGGCGGGGCAACACCGCTTTATTTTATGGATTATATGGCGTTCGGAAAATTAGTGCCGGCAAAAGCAGAACAAATAATTGAAGGATTAGGCAAAGCCTGTAGAGAAAATAACGTTGCATTAATCGGCGGAGAAACAGCGGAGATGCCTGGACTATATGCTGAAGACGAGTATGACATGTCCGGCACAATAGTCGGCATTGTTGATAGAGAAAAAATTATTGACGGAAAAAATGTTCAAGAGGGTGATGTTCTAATCGGCTTCGGCTCAAACGGACTGCATACAAACGGTTATTCACTTGCACGTAAGGTTTTGTTCGAAAAATTTTCAGTCAATGATACTCCGGAAAATTTCAGCAGCACTCTGGGCGAAGAACTTCTTAAAGTACACAAATCATATTTGAAATTAATAAAAAACATCTCAGATAAAATTAACATAAAAGCATTCTCCCACATTACCGGCGGGGGAATTATGGGAAACACTCTGCGCGTAGTTCCGGAAGGAAAAGGTCTGAATATTAATTGGTCTGCATGGGAACTTCCGGAAATATTTAAACTTATCCAAAACACCGGAAATATTTCAGATGAGGAAATGAGAAAAGCATTCAATCTTGGCATTGGATTGATAGCAATCGCAGATAAAAACGATGTTGATTCAATAATTTCCATTGCAGAAGAATTGAATGAAACAACTTACATTATCGGGGAAGTTGTTACCTCAAAATAATACGGTGATATGCTACAAAAGATCTAGAGGGTTAAGAATACAAATTACCTTTCCAATGATATAATAACACCGGTAACAAAAGCTATTACCCACCAAGTATATGCCAATTTGGAATAAAGGTTCAATCCTTTGTTGAAAACCGCTTCCGCTCCGTTTGTAATTCGATGCCTCCATATATATATAGCATCTATAACCATAAGAAGTAAACCGATATATCCCAGAATTCCGTGGAATGTAAAATATGTGTTTGTAGTTCCTATCATCATACATGATGTAGCGATCAGATCGAAAGTGACTGCAGCGGTTAAAAAGAATAAAACAGAATTTGAAGCCCAAGGTGTTTTGAACTCTTTGAAGATAAAAATTGTGTAAAACAATAGTGCAAGATGAACAAACGCAATACCAACAATAATAATAGGTTCCATATTTCCTTTACTTAAGTAACTTGAGAATAATCAAAATTTAATGACTGTAAAGCTAATAAATATCATATGTTTATAAAAGAAAAATAATAACACAACAAATCTCTTTATTGATAAATTATCAGTAAGTCGGTTTTTGTTATCCAATTAAAATTAACATGAAATAATCTGTATGTAATTTTAATAACATAATCATTATATTAAAAAATCAAATTTATAAGGATAGAATTGTGAGAAGGATCAGCTTTTTTATATTTGCACTATTATTATTTCAAACAGTAATTTCTGCTCAAGATGATAATGAAGACCTAACTTGGCCTAGAGAATTTACAGTTAAAAAATTTTTAATCACAGTTTACCAGCCCCAGCTTGAATCGTTCAAAAAAAATATTCTTGAAGGGAGAATTGCAGTATCTATTAAGCCTGAAGATAAAGATATATTGTTCTGCGCGGCATGGTTCAAAGCAATGATGGAAACTGACCTGGATGAGAGAATTGTTACTCTGAAAAAAATGCAAATTACAAAAATACATTTTCCTGATTATGACAACCAGAAAGTGATTGACAAGCTTTCCAGAGTATTGGAAAAAGAGTTCGAATCATGGAATATAACCATGTCGCTTGACCGATTAACAGCATCATTGGATGATGTTGAGGACTTAAAAACAAAATCGGAAACCTTTAATAATGCTCCGCCGGATATTTACTTCAGAACAATCCCAAGTTCATTGATCTCTATTGACGGAGATCCGATCATGAAGGATGTTAAAGATTCAGGATTAGAATACGTAGTAAACACAGCTTTTTTTATAGTTAGAGAAAAAGGTAAATCAACCTATTATATTAAAGGAGGAAAGTTCTGGTATCAATCTGATGATATTACAAGCAATTGGAAAGCAACGGAAAAAGTTCCAAAAGATATTATGAAATTTGCTGAAGAAAATATTGAAGCAACAAAACCTGATTCAATTTCTGCTTCTATAACAGAATCTCCAGCTTTGGTTGTAGTAACAAAACCATCAGAACTTATTCAGACGGACGGTGAACCCGATTATCAATCTATTGAAAACACATCACTTCTCTATGTTAAAAACACCGAGTCTGATATCATTATGGATATAAACTCACAAGAGCATTTTGTGCTGCTTGCCGGGCGCTGGTATCAATCAAAAACACTTGCTGCTGGTGATTGGAAATTTACCGAGCCTGAAAAACTACCGGAGGATTTTTCAAAGATCCCGGATTCCTCTGATATGGGAAATGTTAGAGCAAGTGTTCCTGGTACGCAGGAAGCTCAAGATGCATTGCTTGAACAAAGTATTCCTCAAACAGCACAGGTTGATAGAAAGACAGCCACTGTAGAAGTTAAGTATGATGGTGAACCAAAGTTCGAGAAGGTTGAAGGAACTGATGTTTATTATGCAGTTAATACCGACAAACAAGTTTTAAGAATTGATAACCGTTATTATTGTGTGGATAATGCTATCTGGTTTGTTTCAAATAATGCTACAGGTCCATGGGTAGTTAGTGACAAACGACCTGACGAAGTGGATGAAATCC
>JAADIB010000150.1 GCA_013151565.1 Chlorobiota bacterium | reverse complement strand
TTGGGACACATGCATTAATTGAGGATAAGTCTGAATTTACAAATCTGGGACTTGTAATTATTGACGAGCAGCACCGATTTGGGGTAGCACAACGATCGAAGTTAATTTCAAAATCTTCTGCACCCGATGTTCTTGTCATGTCAGCCACACCAATACCGAGAACGCTTACAATGACTTTATACGGTGACCTGGATGTTTCTGTTATTGATGAACTTCCGAAAAATAGAGTCCCGATAAAAACATATTTACGTAGTGACAGCAAGCTTGCACAAATTTATAAATTCACGATTGAAAAGATAAGAGAAGGATTTCAAGCATTTTATAGTTTATCCGCTGATTGAGGAATCAGAGAAGCTAGACTTAAAAGCAGCGGAAACATATTACAATAATTTGAAGGAAACCGTTTTCAAGAATTTCAAAGTTGGTTTGATTCACGGAAGAATGGGCTGGGATGAAAAGCGCGAAGTAATGCTGAAATTCGCGAACAAGGAATATGATATTTTAGTATCCACCACGGTAATAGAGGTTGGGATCGATATCCCGAATGCAAACATAATGATAATCAATGATGCTCATAGATTCGGACTTTCGCAGCTTCACCAGCTTAGAGGCAGAATTGGAAGAGGCAACAGTCAGAGTTATTGTATTTTAGTAACAAGTGAAAACTTAAGCAGGCGGCAGCATGACGCTTCTTTCAACTTTGATTTTCTCTCCGATTCACAAATCCAAAAAAATAAAACGATCATTCGATTGAATTCGTTGGTAAAATATACAAGCGGTTTTAAGTTAGCAGAAATTGACCTGAAGCTGAGAGGTCCCGGAGATATTTACGGAACTCAGCAGAGCGGTATCCCAAAATTCAAGTATGCCGATCTTATCAATGACCAGGAAATATTACTAAAAGCAAAGCAGGAAGCTTTTAAGATAGTTGAGAGCGACCCCAAGCTAAGTAAAAAAGAAAATGCAATAATGAGAAAAGTGATAAAAGATCAATACAGAGATAATTACTGGTACTCCACTATCGGGTAATTTAATTTCTTTTTTATCAAAACCTATTAGAAGCCTTTGAATAATCTCGCTAAGAATGTCATTCCGTGATGTTTTTATACGGAATCTATCGTTTTTTTGAGATTCCGGCTAAATGATTGCCGGAATGACCGAGACTATTTTGTTATTCAAAGACTTCTATTAATAAAGTATTACACCGATGGAACTAAAAAAATGTCTAATGTATTCAATCATTGCAAAAAAACTTTTTTAACTGCTAAGCGAGTTTACCCCTATGTTCTTTACCTGTGCGAGGGTTTTTATTTACCATAAAGATTTAGTAAAACCTCGGAGGCTTCAATTTCCCTTTAATAGACACCAAACCTCGGAGGTTTAATTTATCTCTATCAAGTAATGTAGATCACCCCTTTTTCAATATCTTCAGCATGTCATTTTCAAGTGAAACTTCCGGAGTTTCAATAATTCTGCCTATCTCTTTCTGGTTTTCATAAAATATAAAAGTAGGTACTCTCTTTATATTAAGTGAAGAAATATCATCTCCATCACTTTTTAATTTTCTGTTCACTCCAATAATTAGAATTTTTTCTTTAGGTATTTTTAACTCATCAATTATCTTAAAAAATCTCGGCATTTCCCTTCTGCTGTCGCTGCACCAAGTTCCCATAACAATTGTAACGTTTATCGAACCAAGGTCTACTGAATCCAATTCATTTACTACAGTTGAATCTGTTGAATAAAATTTATAACCGGAATTAAACCACCATGCATAACTGGAGTCTTGGAAAGCATCTCTATTGAATAATCCTATTAAAATGGGTTTACCTGTTTTTTCATCAATTCCAGTGCGTGTACATTGCTGTCCGAAACTAATACTTGTAAAAAGTATCAGACCTATCATAATATTCCTAATCAATTATTCCTCCGTGATTTAAATTGCTTCTTACATCAATTCCCCAAAAAAGTTTTTTACGAAGAATATCAAAATAGCTTGTCGATTTTGTCCTGACCAGCTTAAGCGGCATATTGCTGTTTGAAATATTGACAACACTCGGTGATTTATGCTGCCTTACTCTTTGCCCGTCACAGCTAATTTGAACAAGTTCGAACTGCGAAATGGTTTTTATGCTGATCTTCTGTTCACTTGATAGAACCAGCGGACGCATTGTTAATGTGTGCGGCGAAATAGGACTGATCGTAATTGCTTTTGTTTTAGGAGCAACTATCGGTCCTCCCGTGGATAGCGAATAACCCGTTGAACCGGTTGGTGTAGAAATGATGATACCATCAGCTAAGAATGTAGAAACATAATTATCATCAACCATTAATTCAAGTTCTATCATCTTCGGCCATTTCCCCTTATCAATAACAATATCGTTAATGGCAAAAAGTTCTTCCACACCATTTTTATCAAAAGATCCTGACAATGTTATTCGCTCTTCGATATGATATTCTCCCCTTAAGAGTTCATCGATCAATCTATCGAAATTTTTAATTTCATACTCGGCTAAGAATCCTAATTTCCCGAAGTTTATTCCGAGAATTGGCGTTCTCGTTTCCCGAGCCAGATACCCTGTAGATAAAACTGTACCATCTCCACCGATTGATACTATAATATCAGACTGTGAAAACAGTTCACCATTCTTCATGAATTGGCATTTTTCTAATACACTGCTTGAACTAGCAGAATCTTGGAAGATATCACTTATAAAATGAGTGACATTTTTTAAGCTGAGTTTTTCTACTAATAATTCAACAACGTCAATAATATTTTCTTTGTCCGTATTCGGAACAATCCCGAGTTTCATTTTATCTTCACATTAAGATTTTTTAATATTCCAACATATAAAATTTAATTCAATTATCAATTGATAATCGGATAAATCAGCAATTCAGGTTCTAAATAAAATCAAGACTATTAAGTGTTTAAAAAATATTTTTCTTGTTATTCTCAAGTGTTAAAAACCGGTGAACCGGTTAGTTGGTTCTGTTCTTTGTTATTCACCAACGACTTAAGTCGTTGGTTAGCAAGGATTTAAGACACTTCCCAACCGTTTAAACGGTTTCTCCTTTTTGTATAATTGATAATATTGCACTCCTGCTAGGATAAATCTATTTCAGAAGTTCTTCTTTACTATATTTTTTCAGCAGAAGCCTTTCAACACTTTTAAGCGGATATTTATCTTTATCCAGGAGATAATCAATTGAAATACCATCGAACATTGCTCCTAAGAAATATGATTCTGCTTTTGGATTTTTCAAGCCGATTTTCTTAAAAACATTTTCCATTTTTTTTAAGTATTTTCTTTCAATTTCCTCAAATAAAATTTTCATTTTATCAGAGACTTCCCATTGAAGAGCAAATGATGTATATAATTTCCAGAACTCCTCGTTTTCTCTCAAGTGTTTGAAAGTGCCTTTTATCATTAACTCTAACAGTTCGTAGGGATCGGTTACTTCAACAAATAGTTTATCATACTGATCAAAAAACATATAGAGCTGAGAGAAAATAGCTTCGGCTAACTCATTTTTACTTTTGAAATAATTATACGCAAGTCCTTTACTTACACCGGCTTCTTTTGCAATATCAGCTATTGAAGTACCGTAGTAACCCCGCTGGGCAAATAATTTTAGAGCCGCATCAATTATGTTCTGCTTCGTTCTCTCCCTGATCTCTTTAAACTGTTCTTTTGTTCGCGGCATAATATCTTTTATTGATTAACTGTTCAGTCAAAAAATATATTTTTCCCGTTTAATTATCAAGGATAAAAATTATGGAACTTTCTTCTTGACACATACGTCAAAATGTTGTAGTTTTGACTGAACGTTTAGTCATTTATAAATTGGAGTTGGTTTTGAAATTAATTACGTTTTTCATTCTGCTGGCTTTTAATTTGCTTTTTGCCCAGAATGCTTATGAAATAGTAAAAAAATCGAATGACAACATTATGGGATTAACTTCACAATCAATAAGTAAGATGACTATAGTTAGACCTGATTGGTCACGTGAAGTTGAAATGAAAACTTGGTCTAAAGGTACTAAATACTTTTTGATCTACATTACTTCTCCGCCCCGGGATGAGGGGCAGGTATTCCTAAAGAGAGATAAAGAACTCTGGAACTGGATGCCTTCCATTGGACGAATGATCAAACTTCCTCCGTCGATGATGATGCAGTCGTGGATGGGCTCCGACTTTACTAATGATGATCTGCTGAAACAATCCTCCGTAGTAAAAGATTATACACATAAAATTATCGGGGAAGATAATATTGAAGGTTATGATTGCTGGATCATCGAACTGATACCAAAACCTGATGCACCTGTTGTTTGGGGGAAAATTATTATGCATATTTCGAAGAAACATTATCTTCAGCTTAAAGTTAAATTCTTCGATGAAACACTTGAATTAGTTAACACTATGATCGGAAGCAAGATCAAAGATGTCGGAGATAGAACACTTCCCACAAGATTAGAAATGAAGCCGGCTGATAAACCGGGAAATAAAACTATATTTGAATATTCAGAAATTAAATTTAACGTCCCAATTGACAATAGTTTCTTCTCTAAGCAGAATATGAAAAGAATTAAATAATTATACCGAATGAAAGAACTTTCAAAAATAGCTTGGCGAAATATCTGGAGAAATAAGCGCCGCACATTATTAACTATGGCTTCCATCTTTCTGGCTGCGTTTCTTTCCTTATTTACCAGATCAATGCAGTTAGGCAGTTATGCCAATATGATCGATAATGCGGTTAAGCTATCCACCGGTTATATACAAATTCACAAAGCCGGTTATTGGGAAAATAAATCGATAGATAAAACATTTATTAATTCAGATGCATTACTATCTAAGATACGCAATAATGAGGATGTAACTGCCGTCATACCCAGGTTAGAATCATTCGCACTGACCTCTTCGGGGAAACACACAAAAGGTTCTTTTGTTTTTGCTGTTGATCCTGCAATTGAAGATTCCGTTAATAATTTATCCGAAAAAATTACCAGCGGAGAATATCTATCTGATGACGACAATCAAATTTTAGTATCAAGCAAATTAGCTGAATACCTTCAAGTTCAAGTAGGTGATACTCTCGTAATGCTTGGTCAAGGCTACCATGGTATTACCGCAGCGGCTCAATATAGAATAAAAGGAATATTTTATTTCCCTATTCCTGATCTCAATAATAAATTGGTATATATACCTTTAAAAACCGGGCAGGATTTTTATGCAGCTTATAATAGAGTTACATCCTATTCGATAATGTTAAGCAATCCAAATAAACTAGAGGAAATACAAGCTTCACTTGTTAAGGAATTAGGTGACAAGTATGAGGTTATGACTTGGCAGGAATTAAACAGGGCTTTAGTTCAAGCTATTGAAAGTGATAATGCAGGCGGAATAATTATGCTTGGTATTTTATATATGGTTATTGGTTTCGGAATGTTCGGTACTGTGATGATGATGACAATGGAAAGAAGAAAAGAATTTGCCGTAATGATAGCAATAGGGATGCAGCGAATAAAATTATTTTTTATTATTTTCATCGAAACATTAATGATAGGTACTGTTGCAATTTTTATTTCTATTCTCGCTGCATTACCGTTCCTTTCTTATCTTCATAATAACCCGATACCACTGACAGGTGATTTAGCCGAGGCATATCTTGCTTTTGGTGTTGATCCCGTTGTCCCTTTTTCTATTGATCCCGGAATTTTTATTAATCAGACCATCACAGTTATTATTATTGCTTTAATTGTTATTCTCTACCCGTTATTGAAAGTTTTGAAGTTGGATATATTAAAATCAATGAGGAGTTAGTATAAAATAAAATGATCTTTTCTATTGCATGGAAAAATATTTGGCGTAATAAACTCAGAAGTCTGATAATTATTCTATCAATTTCGTTGGGTCTGCTCGGAGGTATATTTTATTTGGCATTTGCGAATGGAATGGCTCAGCAGCAGATTAATTCCTCGATTAAAACTTTTATTTCAAATATTCAAATTCATCACCCGAAATTTTTAGTTAATAATGAGATCACTTATACTATCAGCGATCCTGTTAGTAAATTAAACATGATCAGATCGATTAAAGGTGTAAAGGCAGCCACTTCAAGACTTGTTAGTCAAGCAATGGCTAGTTCGGCAATCACAGGGACAGGGATTTCGATTGATGGTATTGATCCTAAAGAAGAAATAAAAGTTTCCGATATAAATACAAAAGTAATTGAAGGAAATTTTTTTGGAACCAAAATGAAAAACCCGATCTTGATCGGGAAAAAGCTGGCAGACAAATTAAGAATAAAAATTCATTCAAAACTTGTTGTAACAATTCAAGACGCATCGGGAGATATTTCTTACGGAGCGTTCAGAGTGGTTGGTATTTATAAAACTGACAACTCTGATTTTGACAGGTTTAATGTTTACACAAAGAAGAAAGACTTAGCCAAATTAGTTGGTATGAGTGAAAACGCTGTCAACGAAATTGCTATACTTCTTATACATAATGATCAAACTGATGCAATTAAAGATGAATTAAAAGCAAAATTTGCGAACGAAATAAATGCCGGAAC
>JAADIB010000123.1 GCA_013151565.1 Chlorobiota bacterium | reverse complement strand
TTTCCTTTATCTTTTGATACAATAACTTTAGCGCTATGATCTGTTAATCTCCAAGTTGAAGCCGGTAAAACCCATTCCCCTGTTGAAAGAATAATTGGTTTGCACATCATAATACCGTCAGTCAATCTTTTAGGTTTGGACCATTTAGGATTTTCAATATCGGGTTTCTCTGTTGTTAATGACCAAACGCCGGCAATTGTTCCATTGTGACCAATAGTTTGCGCCCAAAATACCCATAGTTTACCATCTGGATCAATCCAAACTTCGGGGTCAAATGCTCTAACCTCACCAGAACCATCCGGATCAATAATCAATGTCTCTTTCCAATTTCTACCACTATCCGAGCTAGTTGCTACAACGCTACAACAACGTAATTATTGTCATCTTCGTCAGCAGTGATACCGGCATACCACACCGCCCACATCCTTCCATTACTGTTTACTGCCAAGCTGGGGATTCCCGTAAATTTTCTTTTTACTGCAGAATGAGCATCTCCCTTCTCCGGTAATACAATCACTTTGGGAGGATTCATGAATGAATTGTTATTCTGTGCAAATAAATTTTGCGATAAGAATACACACAAGAATAAAATAATTAATATTGAGAATTTTGAAATTTTCATAAAATACAATTATAATTCTAACATTTAATGATAACCTACGTAACGGATACTATACAGCAAAACATTTATCCATAGCACTATAATGATAAAGGCTTCTACACCTTCTTATTCATCCAAAACGGGGCAGTGGCAAACCAAAGAATTGTACCGAATACCATTATGAGTTTATTGTTATCTAAAGTCATTACTCCAATAAAGACCAAGAAAGAAGGAACAATTGTAGCAAGTAACCCTATAAGCGAAAGTAACTTTAATAGTGATCTCATTATTCAATTCCTCCTTTAATTTTATTCTTCTGAATGAAGTAACTTGTGACTAAGTATAATGCCGAGGCAACAAACCATCCGGGTAAACCTAAGAAGAATACTTCCACTCCAAATGTTAAATTCAGCCAGATACTGAAAAGCAGTGTCACTCCCCAAGCAACAGCCGCAGCAAGATTAAAAGATTTGTTAAAAGTTTCGGCGTACTTCCGTGACAAATTTAATTTTGGAATGATGTATTCATCCATCATTATCACTGCGCCCATCGGCATGAGTATCAGTCCATACAATGCAACAAAGTTGAGAAGCTTCATAACAAGTGCGGGGAAAACTGAAGCCAAGGTTGTTATCAATCCAACAACAAGAGTTACTTTCCATGTTTTCCATTTTGGACGAATTGCCTGTAGCGCAAGCCCGGCGCGGTAAATCGTGGGATTGGCTGTTGTCCATCCGGCAATGATCACAGTTAATGCTCCTGCAATTCCCGCAGCACGATAAGCAACAGGACCAGGAGCAAATTCTGTACTGAAACTTGTTTCTTTCAAGAAAAGTGCATATAAAATACCCGAAGCCATCCAAGCCATGTAATGCCCGAGGAACATTCCAGCACCGGAATTAAAACCATAATACCATTTTTTCGCGTACCGAAGAATTGAAAGATCTGCCATACCGATGTGCATTGCCATATTAGCGAACCATGCGAAGAACATAATATGCCAGAAAGTGAATTGACTCTGCCCTTCCATCGGTGTACCAGTCCAGATCGTGTCATTCGCTCTTGCCCAGAAATCGGATAATGAATGTACTCCGAGTTCCGGCAGTACTGCAACAGCAGAAGCAAGGAACACTAATATCATCCAAGGCGATGCAATGTTTGCGAACTTTGAAACCAAATTATATCCGAACATTGCCACTACCGTGGTTACTGCTCCAACCGCAACAACCGCAACAATCCATCCGACACTGTTTGGAAACCAGTCATTGAGTGTAGGCATTGTTAAGCCGAAAGGAATTCCAACCGCAGTGGCTGATACTGCTATCATTGATCCGGCAAGGAAACAGAACATAAGTGCATTGACTAAGTTGTAAACAGTTGTAAGTTTTTTACCGCTTATCTTTTCAAGTAAATAATAGAGCGTTACACGTTCCTTTACAGCAATTGGTCCCGTTAAAAATGCCCAGCTCAATACTGCAAGCAGATTACCGACGAGCAGTCCCCAAACTATATCATTTGCAGAAGCACCATGAGCAACGAACAGCGGACCGATCACAAACTCAGTACCGGCTGTATGCTCACCGGCATACATACCAAGAAAACTTTTCCAGCTTTTTAATTTACTTACGGGAACCGGTTTCTGTTCAAATTCTTCAACTGCGTCCAATTGTTCTGTAATGTGTATTTGAGCCATTTGCAATACCTCGAATAGTTATAATAATAAAAGTCATATTTTTATGTAAAGAAATAATTCTAAAACGCAGCAAGTTTGTCCTTCTAATTATTAAATTGTTGCATTGTTTAATTGTTTTATGAATTCTCACAACAATTTAGCCAGTAAACAATTGAACAATTATCTTCATTTTATATCTTTCTCTGTATAGATCACTCTGTCTTGGTAATATTTTAGATCCTTTTACTTAATACATTTTCCTCATAGTCGACCACCTCTTTTAACCACTCCCCCTCTGTCGGAACATTATTCATCTGGCAATAATAATCCCAAACAGCACCAACCGGATGAAATTTAGATTCTTCCATCAGTGCCAATCGGCTTAGATAATCTTCTCTGTTCTCCGCATCTTTAATTTTTTCAGCCGGTTCCAGTAAGGCGATCAATAAACTCTTTATTGTTGAACGGATACCAAGCACATATGCGCCAACTCTGTTCAGTGTAGCATCAAAGAAATCCAATGCAATGTTTGTCCTCTTATCCAAATTATAGCGGACTATCTGGGCGGCAACTTCCCGCAATTCATCATTTAATATTGGAATATGATCGCTGTCCCATCTAACTGCACGGCTGATATGAAACAGAACTTCATCTGCGAACTGTAGAATTGAACTTATCTTATCAGCAACGTTTTCCGTTAAATGAAAATGTCCCATGTCCAGGCAAACCATTTTATTCCTCGTTAATGCATACCCTAAATAAAATTCATGTGAGCCGACTACATAAGATTCACTTCCAATTCCAAATAATTTGCTTTCAACTGCATCTTTAATTTCGCCTTTCGAATATTCATCTTTAAATATTTCATCCAAACTTTCTTTTAACCTTTCCCTTGGTGACCATCTATCAAATGGAATATCCTTTAATCCATCGGGGATCCAAAGATTATGAACTGATGGAGAATTCTGTTCTCTACCAAAATATGCTGCTATCTCTCTAGCGCGTTTAACATGCTCAATCCAAAAATCACGGATTTCCTTATCACTGCTGCTCAACGTGAATCCATTATCAGCTTTCGGATGAGAAAATAGTGTAGCATTAAAATCGAGTTTTAGATCTTTCTCCTTTGCCCACTCAATCCAGCCTTCAAAATACTTCGGCTCAATCTCGTCTCTATCAACTTTTTCACCGGCAAAATCGCCGTAGATAGCGTGAAGGTTGTATCTATGTTTGCCGGGAATTAAAGAGAACACTTTCTCCATATCGGTTTGCAGTTCTTTTATCGAGCGGGCTTTACCCGGATAATTCCCGGTGACTTGAATTCCACCGCCGGAGAGAACAGAATCGGGAGTTTCGAATCCTCCTACATCATCCCCTTGCCAGCATTGAACTGAAATCGAAAAGTCTTTTAACCTCTTCAATGCTTCGTCAACATCAACTCCTATCGAATTATAAAATTCTTTAGCCGCTTTATAATTTTCTTCAAGCCTTATACTCATTTGTTCTCCTAAAAATTATTTTAATAAACTTTCTATAAACTCTATTGGATGAATTGTATCTTTTTCTTTGAGACCATCGTCTATTTGTGCCCTGCACGATGTTCCACTGGCAAGCAATATTGGATTATCATCATCTTTTGTTACTTCAACAATTTGCTTTATTAATTCATCGCCAATATTTTTACTCAAATCATAATATTCCTTTTTATATCCAAAGCTGCCCGCCATGCCGCAGCATTCAACATCGGAAGTTGTAACGTTAAAACCTAATCTCTTTAAAAACTCAATATTCTCCCTATCAGCTCCAATAGTTTTCATTTGGCACTGGTTATGCAAAAAAATATTTTTATTAATTGTTTCCGGTATTTTGAAAGAATCGTTAGTGTCGATCTCATTCCGGTTAAATAATAGATTTAAATATTCGATTGGATCATAACTGTTTTCAGAAATCTTTTTAAATAATTCTTCATCCTCAATTAGTTTCTCAAAATCACGTCTAAACATTGCCAGAACGCTGGGTTCAACTACAATAATACTATTACCATTATCAATTAACTCACCCAAATATTTAGCAGTATCTTTTGCCTTTACTTTTGCCTCATCAATCATCCCTTGCGATTGCAACGCTCGTCCATCATCCATTACTTTGCTCAACTCAATCGATATCCCAAGTTTTTCAAATACAGTTATTGCGGCAATTCCGGCTTGTGGACGGTTGTAATTAGTAAATACATCTGCAAAAAGAATCGTTCTATCATCAAATCTAATTTTATAAGCGTTATTTTTTTTTCGATAATCTTTGTACAAAGATTCCAATGTCCGATCAGCAATTTTTGACATAGGACGTCGTTTATCCAATCCAACTGTTTTTTCGAGAAATGTTCTTGATATATCGAGGTCTCCAATCCAGTTTGAAATAGCTGGGAAATGGGATGACATCTTTGCAAGCGATGAAAAATTTCCAAAGAATCTTTTCTGAAACGATGCACCGCCTTCAGCTTTGATCAAACGATTTTTGATCGTTGAATTTAAATTTGGTATATCAATTTTAACCGGACAATTCGGGACACAACGACTACACCCAGTGCATAACTCTGCAAAACGTGCATCTTCCAATTTACCCGAAGTGAATATCGTCCATGCACCGCCAATACCCCCTACATAACTCTCACCGCCAAATGCATGTCCGCCAACAGCTTGGAAGTTCGCACAAACATTCATGCATGCGCTGCACCTAATGCAATAGAGGGCTTCTCTAAAGTCATTATCATCGCGCATTTTCATTCGTCCGTTATCAACCAGCACAAGATGGAATTCTCGTTCTTTATCTTCTCTTCCATTTAAATTTAAAATAGGAAGGTCTAATGGCGGAGTAAGTATGTTTGTGTAAGTGGTTAAAGATTGTCCCGTAGCGCTAGCAGCAAGCAGTTCAATGAAAATTCCGATATCTTCTCGTTTCCTTATAATTTTTTCGATACCTGAAATAGCAATGTGAACTGCTGGAAGTTGAGTTGTTAATCTTATATTCCCTTCACTTTCAACAAGTAGAATCGTCCCGCTATCTGCGGCAATCAAATTAGCGCCGCTTATCCCAACATCAGCAGAAAGGAATTTTTTGCGAAGGATATCACGCGCAAACTTTGTAAGTTCTTCTCCCGTTTCCAAACTTTCTGATGTATTGAAGTTTTCTTTAAATAACTCCGTTATTCTTTCTCGGCTTCTGTGAATTGCCGGAGCAACGTTGTGGGAAGGTTGTTCGCCGGATACTTGCAGAATGAATTCCGCTAAGTCAGTTTCAGCAACTTCAATTCCTTCTTTCTCCAACACAGAGTTCAGTTGTATTTCTTCTGATGTAATGGATTTGGCTTTTACAACTAATTTTGCATTCTGCTGAAGACAAACATTTTTGATATAGTTACTCGCTTCTTCCTTGGTCTTGGCTAAAAAGACTTTACCGCCGCGCGCTTCAATTACTTCTGTTAATTGTTTAATTAGCCCCGGTAAGCTTTCGATTGATTCTTCTTTGATTTTCCGAGCTTTATCCTTCAACTCTTGGTAATCGTCAAGCTTGGCAACAGCTGTATATCGATTTCTGTTGAATGTTTGAGTGTTTAATCTTATTGCTTCATTCTCAACCTCAAGCGCCATCCTAATTGCTTTTTTCAAAGATTCTTTTGAGGCTTTGTTTGCAACTTCTCTCGGATGAATATTTGCAGCGTTTATATCAGTCATCATCACTCAAAATTATAATATGTAATTCGCCTGGTCCATGAACACCTCTAACTAACGGTCCCATATCTGCCGTAGCACTTGTTCCTGTGATATATGAAAAACTTCTATTCATACCTTTTCCATCAAGGTGCTGAATTGATAATATATCACGTGGACGTGGAACTATTGTTTTTGCATCAAGTACAACAATATGCTTGCGTGTTAACATACTTAGCGGACTTGTTAAACCATTCGTCACGGGAACGCAAACAGAACCAGTTGCTGCGACAGCTCCGAAGGCATCAGTAACTCCACATCTTATTGTACTCAATTGTTCTTTAGTTGGTTCTTTAATAACTTTAGTATTATCTCTAAACTCAGCAAACAATTCCGGATTTATATCTGCCGGTTCAGCAAACAGTATTAACTCCTCGTCTTTGATAGCTTGCACGAGTGCATTATTTAAGGATGAAGCATTAGTCGGTATTACTTCAGTCGTAGCAGCTGCAATTTCAGCAGCTTCTCTAAATTCTTGAATTATATTTGTAATGTCGTTCATTATCATAGTTATCTATTTTGAACCATATAAGAAATATAAGATCATATAAGTATTATTCTTTTAATCCCCTATATAATTCATTTACGTATGTCCTCTGT
>JAADIB010000275.1 GCA_013151565.1 Chlorobiota bacterium | reverse complement strand
TTAATAACAACACAAGTTCAACCATCAATCTCGCATCTTTGTATAAATATTGTTACTTCATTTAAAATTTATCAGTAAATTTGCAGTGATATAAGTCACTATAATTTAATAATTATTTTATTACGCAATGTTTGAAAAAGAAATTGAGTTTATCTATAACTACTATCTGAATAAGATAGAGAAACTAAACTCCTTTGTTACATTTGATCAATTAGCTTCAGCCAAACTTCATCCCGCATTACTGCAGTATGTATCAGCCGAAATTGATTATCTGATTTTTGAAGACCGCCAGAAGCTTTTGAAAGAATCACTCTTCGATTATTCCGGTGATAAGATAAATGAATACTTTACTAAGATCAGTGAAGAGATAAAACTTACAAAAAAATTCTCAAAAGATTATATCAGTAAACTTTTGCTTCATGCAACATCTTTTAATGTTAATTATGTTGTAAGACCAAACTGGTCACTGCTTCAATTCATCTTTGAAAATGAAGATGAGAAATATGTTTCAGAAGTAAAACAAATTCTGAATTATCTTTATTACTATCCGTATTACAAGAGGATTCTAACAAACTATTTCAACAAAAAACATCTTTATAAAATATCGGAAGAAGAGCTGTCCGGTGTGCTTGATAAGATAGATAAGATAAATCTTGAAAATAATTATGAAGAGATAGTGAATGAATCACTCTCCAATATTGTTGATTTCATTAATATTGGCGAGGTAGGCAATAACAGAATATCAAAAGATGTAATTGAATACTTCTTGATCGATAAGAATTTTGAGGAGCCTTCAAGAATACTGGATGAGAAGTTAGCCGGCAGTTCCGATGATAAATCCAAAATTGAAGAATACCGAGAGATCATCTTAAGCCTTCAAGAAAAAGAGGAAGAGCAAACTGTTCAGCCGGAAGAGGAAGAACAAGTTGAGCAAGCTGAAGAAGATGTTCAGTCTAATGAAGAGAACTTGGACATTGAGGAAGAAGTCTCGACGAAAGAGGAGATAATTGCCGAAGAAAATGAACTCGAGGATGAGACTCGCGAAGAAGAATTTGAAATAGATAGTGAAACTTCTAAACGGACTGAATCCGAGGAAGTTGATAATGATATTGAAGAACTAATAGATGAAAATGAATTTGAACCTCCTGAACTGGATGAGGATGCAAGGATTGAAGATACTGATGTGCAGGAAGTTTATGATATGGTAATTGAGGAAGAAGATATTGAAGATGTTGAACTTGAGGAGCCAAGTATCGGTGAGAGACTGAACATAAGCGAAGATGAAGCTATTGATTCTGATCTAAAGGAATTGGATGAGTTAGAGGAAGACGTAAAACCTCAAGTGAAAGAAGAGATTGAAGAAAAAGATGATACCGGAATGCCCGATGAGGATGAAGAAAAATATGTTATTCAAGGCTCGTCCGTTTCTTTTTCGGATGATGATTTTGGAATAAATAGATCTTCCGAGCAGATTGACGACACTGAGAAATCATCGCCTTCTAAATTAGAAGATCTGTGGGATCATGATATTTCAACGCCCGAAGAGCCGGTACAAGAAAATCTTGTATTTGATGATATAGAAGAAGATAATGATCAAGATGACAATATAGAACCGGATGAACATAATGCTGCAGAAGTTCAGCAGCCACAAGTAGTAAAAAGAAATATTGATATTGGAGAGCTTCTTAAAAATAAAAAGATAACCAAGATAATTGAAAATGTTTTTGATTACGATGTGGATGCATTTGAAAAAACAATCGAGAAAATTTCCGAATGTAAATTTAAGGTTGAAGCACTTCAGATAATTGATGATATAGCACGTAATTCTTATTTGAATGAATCGTCAAAAGAGATCAAAGCATTTAAAAAGATAATCTCTGATTTATTTTAATAATTTAAGTTACACTTTTAGGAGACTTTGAATAACAAAAGAGTATGTCATTCCGGTAATTATTTAATCTGCCTTTGTCAGCAGACAGGCTGGAATCTCAAAGTATCAAAAAGATTCCCGCTTTAAACATGAGGGGATGACAGTAGTTTTTAAGTTATTTAAAACTTCACTTTATTTTTTCACCGGTTGGGACCAAACTGAAAAACATTTCTGTAATTTATGATAATTGACTACGCTAAAATATATGTAAAAGCAGGCGACGGCGGTAACGGTGCAGTTGCATTCAGAAGAGAAAAATACGTTCCGAAAGGCGGACCCTCCGGAGGAAACGGCGGGAATGGGGGCAGTATTATTTTTATTGCGGATGGCAATTTATCAACCTTGCTTGATTTCAGGTATAAACGTAAAATAGTTGCTGAAGACGGTGCTGCCGGCGGCAATAGTCTCAAAGACGGAAGAGCAGGCAAAGATGTTATAATTAAGGTTCCTCCCGGAACTGTAGTTAAAGATGCCGAAAGCGGTGAAATACTGCTCGACTTGGATGAAGTAGGTAAAGAAGTAGTGTTTCTTAAAGGCGGAATGGGAGGAAAGGGCAACAGCAATTTTGCAACCCCGACAAATCAAACTCCGCGTTATGCACAGCCTGGTAGACCCGGGAAAGAGATGAATATTATTCTTGAACTAAAACTTATTGCCGATATAGGTTTGGTTGGTTTCCCGAATGCCGGTAAATCAACATTGATTTCCGTTGTCTCTGCTGCGCGTCCCAAAATTGCAGATTATCCATTCACAACGCTTGAACCGAATCTTGGTATTGTAAAATACAAGGATTATAAAAGTTTTGTCATTGCGGATATCCCCGGTATTATTGAAGGTGCCCATGCAGGAAAAGGCTTGGGGCATAAGTTCCTTAAGCATATTGAGCGAACCAAGATACTTTTAATTCTGATTGAATCAACTGTTGAAGATCCTCAGAAAGAATTTGATGTGCTGATGAAAGAACTCTCGGAGTTCAGTGAAGTTCTGAGAGAGAAAACAAAAGTTATAGCATTTACAAAAAGTGATTTACTTGCCGAGGATGAGAAGAAAAAATTATCCGGCATGAAGATCAAGGGATATGACAATAAGATATTTGTTATATCGGCAGTGGCGCAAGAGGGAATTACAAACCTATTAGATTACCTATGGAATTTTCTGAAAACATAAAATCATCTTCTCTTCTATTCAAACTTTTCATCCTTCTGCTTGTAATGATGATCTCGGCAATGGTCTCTCTAATAAGCGGTTCAACCGATATTAGTATCGGTGATGTGCTTACAACTTTTTTATCCCCGGAAAAGAATGAAACATTTACACAGATCATTTTTAATATCAGACTACCGAGAATTTTGCTTGCAATTGGTGTGGGAGGCGGACTATCCGTTGCAGGCGCTGTGTTCCAATCGCTATTGATGAACCCATTAGCTGATCCGTATATTCTCGGTGTATCAAGCGGCGGTAGTTTCGGAGCTGTATTTGCTTTGTTCTTAGGATTGTCTTTTATCGGTGTGCAGTTCTTCTCTTTTATCGGTGCAGCAGCGGTTATAATTTTGGTATTCCTGATCGGACACAAGTTCGGCAAACTGCAGCAGAACATTTTACTTTTAACCGGTGTGATGGTCGGTGCATTTTTCGGCGCCGCCATTTTATTGATTATTACACTAATGAACGACTCACTAAGAACCGCTATCTTCTGGCTGGTTGGCAATCTGGCGATGGCAGATACGTTTTCAGCTTACTATGTGCTGGCTGCATCGGGAATTATCTCTTTCGGATTGATATTAAATTCACATAAGTTAAACCTTCTTGCAATGGGTGATGAGGATGCGGCTAATCTCGGTCTCAATTTAAAAATGATCAAAACTTTGATATATCTTTTCACCAGTCTGCTGGTTGGAATTATTGTTTCCGTCAGCGGAGTGATCGGATTTGTGGGACTGCTGATCCCGCATATAACCAGGCTATTATTCAGCGCAGATAACAGGATCGTTCTACCTGCTTCGTTTCTTATCGGGGCTTCCTTTCTGATACTTACGGATACATTAGCGCGAACGATAATTTCCCCAACAGAACTGCCCGTCGGCGCATTAACTGCGATAATCGGCGCTCCGATATTTATTTATCTCCTGAAGACAAAAAGCAGTTATAACTGAGGAATTGAACTATGGACATTATTAAGAAGATATTGGAATTACAAGAATCGAACAAAACTTTTGTGGTTGCGACTGTAATAGAATCGAAAGGATCAGCGCCGGGCAAAAGCGGATTTAGGATAATTGTTGATGAGCAGGGAAAATCCTACGGGACAGTTGGCGGCGGGGAAATTGAATTTGAAGTTATTGAACATTGTAAAAGACTTGTGAGCAGAGGGAAGAATGAAGTTAAGAAATATCTCCTAACGAAAAAAGATGTAACTGTGGAAGAGGATGTAACTGTTGTTCCTATGATGTGCAACGGGAATATTACAATATTTTATGAGGTTAATGGAATGAAACCGGAAGTTTATATTTTTGGCGGCGGGCATGTCGGTCAAGCTCTTTTAAGATTTCTGCCAAGTTTAGGATATCATATAAGACTGATTGATAACCGTGAAGAATTCTGCAGCCCGAATACTGCACCCGGTGCTGATGAATACATATATTCAGATTATCTGGATTACTGCGATAAATTTGAGCCGTCAGAAAATGCTTATCTCATTTCATTAACACATGGACATTCATTCGATTATGAAATTATGAAAAGAATTTACACACGCAATTTGGATGTGAAATATATCGGTGTGATAGCTTCAAAGTCAAAAGGAAAGCAGATTAAAGATAAACTGCTGGAAGAAGTCGGCGGTGAACTGGATTTTTCAAAACTCCATACGCCAATCGGACTTAAGATAGGCGGTGATTCGGCAGATGAAATTGCACTAAGCATTGCAGCAGAATTGCAAGCTGTTCGGTATTCTAAAAAAGTAATTGTTGAGTAATAATAATGGCTAACTGCGGCTTGCTAATTGCATCGGGATTATCTTCCAGAATCGACGGGTTCAAACCGCTTCTGCAATATGAGGGCAAGTCATTTTTAATTAATATTGTTGAAAAACTGCTTAACATATTACCGAATCTTGTTGTTGTTATTGGGTATAATCACGATAAACTGCTGGACGAACTTAATAAAAATTTCGAAAAGAGATTGGAACAAGTAAGTGATAGATCTTGGACGATTAACGACCGAGTTAAAATTATTTATAACAAAAATTACAACGAGGGGATGTTTACTTCGCTTCAATTAGGAGTTAAGGAATTAGCAGATTCCGATTGGGTGTTGTATCATTTTATCGATCAGCCGAATCTTCCAAAAGAGTTTTACAGCGATATTCTAAAGCAGAAAACAGAAGCGAGTAATTGGATTCAGCCTTTATTCAAAGGGGTGAAAGGGCATCCGGTTTTATTTGACAAGAACGTTTCATCAAAAATCATTGATGCTGCTCCATCCTCAAACCTAAGAGAAATTCTGAAAGATGAATCTATAAGGAAATACTTTTGGAAGTGCAACTTCCCGCAAATACTTGAAGATATTGATACCGATGAAGACTATCAGAAATTAATATCAGCTGAACTTTGATAACACTTCCACAGTTAACCCGCGTGCAAGCTGGACTTTATAACCATTGTGCTCTAACGGATCTGCATTGGCTAAGACACTTTTTGAAAAATTCATTAAAGAGTCTGTCTTTAAAGTCAGTCCAACCAGTTTTTTATCAAGTTCGTCATCATTCCATGGGATAGGAGCGACACCTCCGAATGCAAGTCTGCCGGAATTTATCTTATTATTATTGTGATTGATAACCGCAGCAACTGAAACAAGAGCAAAATCCCACGAACCTCTTTCAGTGAATTTAAGATAAGCAGAGGATGTTCCATTCGGCAGTAAAGGAATTTCAATATGAGTGATTATTTCATCATCGGCTAAAACATTTTCTACTGTTACATCTTTATCCGGGAGTGTGAAGAACTCACTGATCGGGATCCTTTTTTTTCCACTCTTTGAATATGTTAAAATAACGGCATTTAAAGCAAGAAGAGCAACGGCAGTATCTGAAGGATGAACTATATAACATGGACCGCCGTCGATAATAGCGTGATATTTGTTTTGTCCAATTTCTGCATAGCACATATCACCGCCTTTTTTTAGACAGTGAAAATCACCGCGAAAATACCAGCAGCGCGGGCGCTGAGTTAAGTTGCCTCCAATCGTTCCCATATTTCTAAGCTGGGGTGAACCTACACGACCGGCAGCTTGGGCTAATACTGTAAAATTCTTATTGATCAGTTCATTATCGACAATTTCTGTAAGATGAGTCAATGC
>JAADIB010000443.1 GCA_013151565.1 Chlorobiota bacterium | reverse complement strand
CGCCGCTGTCATTAATCCCGATTATCGGGGCACCTACCTTCATCGCTTTGTCCATCACTTTTACAATCTTCTGCGCATACATTTCGGATAAAGATCCGCCGAAGACGGTGAAGTCTTGCGAAAAAACATAAACCAAGCGTCCGTCAATTGTACCATAACCTGTAACAACACCATCGGAAAGGTATGTTTGTTTATCAAGACCAAAATCAACCGTACGGTGCGAGACAAACATATCAAATTCTTCAAAGCTTCCGTCATCCAGAAGAAGTTCGATTCGTTCACGTGCAGTATATTTACCTTTTTTATGTTGAGCATCAATTCTTTTCTCGCCGCCGCCAAGACGAGCTTGCTCGCGCTTGTTCATCAACTCTTTTATTTTATCTTCAACTGCCATTTAAACTCCTTTTCTTTTTATACTTGAATATCCTGATTCCCTTATCTTCAAAGAAGAATAGAAAAAAATCGTTCAAGTATTTATTTCTTTTCCTCACACAATTCTGTTAATACACCACCCGTTGATTTGGGATGTAGGAAGGCAATGTCCAATCCTTCTGCACCTCTTCTTGGTTTAGTATCAATAAGTTTAATACCTTTGTCGCTTACTTCTTTTAAAGCGTTAGAAATTCCGTTCACATGAAATGCGATATGGTGAATTCCTTCCCCTTTTTTTTCAATATATTTTCCAATCGGACCATCCGGATCTGTGGATTCTAAAAGTTCAATTTTTGTCTGCCCGATTTTGAAGAATGCTGTTTTAACTTTCTGGTCTTTCACTTCTTCAATTGCGTAACACTTTAATCCGAGTATTTCTTCGTAATACTTTATTGATTCGTCAAGATTCTTTACAGCAATTCCTATGTGCTCAATATGTGTTAATTCCATTTGATCCTCAGAATTTTTAATTTTTTCGTTGGTGCAATTTGTGTGCCGAATAATTGCTGTTGAAATTGTTTTATAAATATAAGGAAAACATAACAATCATTTCAGAATATAGTTATTTCTTATTGCATATAAGATTTTTTTCTCAATAATTAGAAAAAATCACAAGAGATTTTTTACATTGGCAATTTTACTCTTGACAAAAAGTTTGGAGAAGTATATTTTTGGTGTTCAAATTTTGATTGATTCCGCGGTAGCTCAATGGTAGAGCATTCGGCTGTTAACCGAAGGGTTGTAAGTTCGAATCTTACCCGCGGAGCAGAATAAAACCCCGAAGAACATTCGGGGTTTTTACATTTGAAGCTTTCTGAGTAAAATTTGATTCACTTCTTATACATATTAAAGTCTAAATCTGTTGATAAATTCTATGTGGGGATTTCTCAAAATCCTGAACGTAGATTAGGATATCACAATTCCTTTGAGAAAGGTTTCACCTCACGATACAGACCTTGGGAAATTATTTTTACTCAGAAATTTATTTCCAAAGAGGAAGCCTTAGCTGCTGAAAGAAAAGTCAAGTCTTGGAAGAGCAAAAAGATGATCAATAAACTGATTGATGGTGAAATCAAATTTTAAGACTTCGGCTGTTATCCCGACTGTTGTCGGGATGTAAGTTCGATCCGTTAGCTAACGGATTACCCGCGGAGCAGAATATGGACCCCGACTAATGTGTTGGGGTTTTTGTTTTTTAAATGCCTCTCTCTTATTTTATACTTATGAAAACTTATTTTGTATATGCTTTATACTCAAAGAAGTATAACAAAATCTACATCGGGCAAACCGATAATTTAAGAAGAAGATTATATGAACATAATAATGGCTTACTATCAACATATACGAAAAGATTCAAGCCTTGGGAAATAATTTATAGTGAAAACTTTTCGACAAGATCAGAAGCTATGAAAAGGGAAAAACAATTAAAGTCTCAAAAAGGTCGCGAATTTATTTGGAATATTATAAAAGCCAAAGAGTTGTAAGTTCGATCCATTAGCTAACGGATTACCAGCAGAGCAAAAATAAAACCCCGAACACATTTCGGGGTTTTTATGTTTAGACCATTTTGAAATTCAGTTGTCTTACATCTTCACACACTTATATCAAAAAAGTTTCTCACTAATCTGAAATTACAAACGAATTTAGAGTAAGATCTAAATTTATAATATTATCAACGATATACAAAAATCATTGCATACAAGATCAATAAGATTAATACTATTCCTACTCCAAGAGCGGTAAAACCAAAAATTTTGATCCAATGCTCTCTTTCTTTTGATATAGGTCCAACAATCCTCAACTCAGGATTTTCACTTTCAAAAAGTTCTTTATATTCAAGAGGTTTATCATGTTTAAGCTCTTCGAGAGGTACTCTTCCTGAAAAAATCACAGGATCAATCGGAAACTTATCCGGACGAAAGTGAGTATTAAAAAAGTGAATAGTAAAAATAAATCCAACAGCTAACAGCGCTTCATCACTATGAATAATAGTAACCACATTAATTACCCAACCTGGCAGCAGATAGGTAAAAAGCACAGGAAACCACAATATCAATCCTGAACCACCAATAATAAAAACACCCCAAAATACGGCAAAGTAGTCAAACTTTTCCCAATATGTAAATCGACCGAATTCAGGTTTTTCTCCTTTCCCTAAATACCATTTAAGATGCTGCCAAAATTGTTTTATATCATTTAAATTAAACATTATCGAATTTTTACTGAAAATAAACTGCAACCATGATTTATCTGACTCTTGTTTAAACCTCAATAATTGTCTTAAATGAAAAGCAAACACACCTATCAAAACTACAGCAGCTATCCTGTGCAGTACTCCGGTTACACTAAATCCACCCAGAAATTGAGAAATAAATACTGCCCAATCCGTATATGAAAATTTCAAAGTCATACCGGTTATAGCCAATGTAAAAAAGCATATCAGCATTATAACATGCATAACACGATATGATTTTGGAAAGCGCACATAATATTTCTGATGTTGGGAATGCTTATATATTCTCCACTGATCGCGTGTATGCCACAAACGCCACAACCATAAAATTGTATGAATAACAAAAAATGTTAACGTTCCTATTAAAAGAATGGTCATAAACCAAAAAGTATAGAAAAGGTAAGGGTATTTTTCTCTATTGTGATGAGTAGCGTGTGTTAAATATCCTGCAAACTCTCGGTGTGATCCTGTATGACATTTGCCGCAAGTTTGCACTACATTTGCATAACTCAAAGTTGAACGAGGATTATCGGGCGGAAGTATTTTGTGAGTACTGTGACAATCCCAGCATTTTGCCGCGCGTTTCTCACCTAATCGGGAAACTTGTCCGTGCACTGTTTTAAAGTAAGTTGCTGCTTCTTCTTTATGACATTTCCCACACTTATCCATCATCTTGGTACGAAAGCCTTTTATGGTGATTCTGCTGATATTATGTGAGCTATGACAATCTTCACAGGTAGGTAATTCCTTTTTTGTAATAACATTACCTTGCCAATGAATACTGCTTTTAAATTTGTCCTCAATGCCTTTATGGCATTTACCGCAAGTATTGGCTAAATGCTTTTTACTTACAGAAGACTCGGGATTTTTAGGAGAAAGCTGATGATGAGCAGTATGACAATCAGTACACTTAGCCGCTATTACTAACCCGCTTTCTAATAACCCTTTTCCGTGAACACTATTAATATAACTTTTGACAACATGATTATTATCGCCAATCATTTTAGCTGCCGGTTTGCCTGCAGCATGACATTGACCGCACAATTTGGGAATATTAGTAGCAAAAGTAGGAGATGCAGGCGAAGTGTGACTTTGAGTTTTGTGCGGATTGTGGCAAGTTAAACATTTCGGTGCATTCAGATTTCCTTCAGCAGCCAATTTACCATGGATGCTTGTTTTATATTGTGCAACTACATCAGCATGACAAATGCTGCAATCAACTTTTTTTGTGATAGCGGCACAAGGACGTTTTAAAATGCTTTTTACTTGAGTATGGCATTGAGCACAAGTTATCTTCGAATGAGTTGAAGAATTATATGCTTCTTTGTCAAGAAAAAGAGAAACTGTTTTACTATTTTTTGTCATCACAAGTTTCTTATTCGAATGGCAGCGAAAACACTCTTTGTTGCTAACTCCTTTCAAATTAATAGGTGTACGCCTTATTTTGTGTGGAGGATGACAATCGATACAAGCAGGAATTTCATGCGGCGCTTTTTCCCACAGCTTTCCTTCTATAACTTTAACATGTACTTTTTCAATTCGAGAATGGCACTTTGTACACGTTTTAGCTACGTTTTTTGGATTAATACTCGATTCGGGATTATTATAATCTAAAATTAAATGTGCATTATGACATGATGTACACACAGCTGTTACGGTAAGTCCCATTTTGAAAAGCCCCTGACCGTGAATACTCAGCGAATAATTTTTCAAAATCTGTTTTTGGGGAATATCGTATTCCAACGATACTTTTGTACCTTCATGATGACATCTACCGCACAATATGGGAATATTCATTGTAGATGTAGGTGAATTTTTATTTGCGGCTGATTTAATTTTATGATATCCATGACATGTAATACAGCTTGGCGCTAAAGGATCTCCTTTTAGTGCAGCTCTAGCATGGACACTTTTTGATTGTCTGCTAACTTCCTCCGGATGACATTTATTGCAAACTTTAATTTCTCTTACTTCTGTATTGGGCTTTCTTACATTATGTCCCCTATGACAGTCCGTACAACCTGCTCTCGGTTTTTCACCCTTAACTATTGTACCATGAATACTATGTTTAACGTTAGTTTTTGATTTTTGATGACACTGCCCACATAATTTATACGAATTACCTCCATTAGTAGGCGCAGATGAATTATTTGGTGATAAGACATCATGATATCCATGACAACGAATACACCCCTCTGATGGAGACTGTGATGTTATTGTCCAACGACCATGAGGACCTTTTTTTAGCTCGCTTGCAACATCATCGTGACAATTTCCACAATCTACGGGTTTTGGGTTTTTAACATGAGGAAGACTGCTCTCATCCAAATCATCATGACAATCTGTACAATCTAAATCGCCGTGAACAGACCCACTCAATTTTTCAACATTAACATACAGTGATATCTTTTTTTGGTTTTTCACAAACGATAATCCTTTATCGCTGTGGCATTCCAAACATTTTGATGATTGTGAAAATAATACTAGTGGGTTAATTAGCAAAAAAAACAGAAGGATGAATAAATACAAATTATCTCTGGAGAATTTCATATTATCATTAGTATTAATTTATGCCAACAAATTATTTATACTTATAAAAAAATATTCGGGTCTTAATATAATAAGTAAAAACTAAAATGAGAAATAATTGGGACTAAAACAACTTTTTTTAGAAGATTGGGTAATTATTTTTTACTCATTATATTGTAACTATAGCTAGATATATCTCAGGAAGTATGAGTAGATTGGAATTTCCTTTATCTATACAAGAATCGAGAAATTAAACATGCTAGTTAGATTAAATCTTTTTATTCTGCTATAAAGATAATATTTTTGAGCACTCATTTTAATCATTAAGGTAATTATGGTAATATTTGATCAATCGGCAGTAATTCCCTATCGAAAGGTTGATGGAGAAATTGAGATAATGCTTGTAACGACAAGGAGCGGTAATTGGACTATCCCGAAGGGAATAATTGAGGATGATCTCACTCCGCAATCTTCTGCAGCTAAGGAAGCTTTGGAAGAAGCCGGGATTTCTGGAAAAGTTAAGAAAAAAAAAGTTGGGACATACACCTATAAAAAATGGGGAGGGACTTGCACCGTTAAAGTTTATAGGATGAAAGTTAAAAAAATCTACAAACAATGGGAGGAGAATAACTTCCGAACCAGAATGTGGATACCATTGGACAGCGTTCACAAATTTATTAAAAAGAAAAAGTTATTGCATATTATAGACACTGCGTTTATTAAAAACGATCCACAGAAAAAGAAAGTAGAAACAAATGGAAAATAAAATCTCTGTAATAGTGTTTGACTTAGGTAATGTGCTGATCCCCTTTGATTACAATAGAATCGTTGAGAAAATGAATTCTATAGATGATGGTTTGGGAAATCGTTTTGGAAAACGCTACTATGATAACTACGAGGTTCATCAGAAATATGAAAGATGGCTATTAAATAATGAAGAATTTTTAGATATCATGATGGACTGGACTGAGCATAAAATATCAGAGGAAGAATTTAAAAATATTTACTCAGATCTTTTTACTGAAAATAAAGCAACGACTTCCATTCTGCCTAAGCTAAAACAAAATTATAAATTGGTTCTTCTATCCAACACAAATTATATTCATCAAAAGTATGGCTGGGAAAAGTATGATTTTCTTAAACATTTTGATAAACTTATTCTGTCGCATGAGGTTGGAGCAATAAAACCTGAAGAGAAAATCTATAGAGCAGTTGAAGATTTTACAAATGAGCCTTCTGCAAGCCACATTTTTATTGATGATATTTTAGAATACGTGGAAGGTGCTAAAAAGCTAGGCTGGAGCGGAATTCAGTTCAAGTCTCACGAACAGCTTTTAGAAGACCTAAAGCTATGATATAATAATTAACAACTAAATAAAAACTTATGCATAAAATCATTCTCACGACATTGAACGCAAGATACACCCATTGTTCATTTGGACTGAGATACATTTATGCAAATATGAATGAGCTGCAGGAAGTTACCGGCATTTGCGAGTTCGTTAAATCAGATAGCATAAATGAAATAACCGAAAAGATTTTATCCGACAAACCTCTGATTGTAGGAATCGGAGTTTATATTTGGAATGCCTCGGAAACAAGTAAGTTAGTAAAACTTCTCAAAATAGTTTCTCCCGAAACGATTGTGATACTCGGAGGACCGGAAGTAAGCCACTTGCCTCTCCGCATTGATTTCGATTCTGCTGATTACATAATTCAAGGTGAGAGCGATCTTGAGTTTTACAAATTGGTCAAATCTATTTTGGATGGAACAGAGCAGAGCGAGAGAATTATCAGAGCCGATATCTCGAATCTAGTTGAAATAAAATTACCTTATGAATATTACACAGACGAGGATATTAAGAACCGTGTAATTTATGTTGAGGCTTCGCGAGGGTGTCCATTTACTTGTGAATTTTGTCTATCTTCGATTGACAAATTGGTAAGAAAATTCAATACTGAAATTCTTTTAAAAGAGTTTGACAAACTTTGGGAGCG
>JAADIB010000001.1 GCA_013151565.1 Chlorobiota bacterium | reverse complement strand
CTACCTGCGATGGTGACTTTTTCCAAGATAAAGAGATAATTGTTGTAGGCGGTGGCAATTCTGCTCTTGAGGAAGCAGTATCGCTTACAAAATATGCAAGTAAGGTTACTATTGTTCACCAGTTTGATCATTTCCAAGCTTTGGAACATTATATTGAAGAAGCTGAAGCAAATGAGAAAATTGATTTTATCATGGAATCAGAAATTGCAGAATTTTACGGTGATGAGAAACTAACCGGCGTGAAAATAGAAAACATGAGAACTCACGAATTTACTGAAATGAATATTGACGGTGTTTTCGTGCTGATCGGTTATATTCCCAACACAGAAATGTTCGAGGGAATTGTGGAACTTACCGACCGAAAAGAAATTATAACTACTCGCGATATGGAGACAAATATTCCGGGGGTCTTTGCTGCCGGCGATTGCACAGCTAAAAAGTACCGACAAGTAACTACTGCAGTTGCAGATGGTACAATTGCTGGTCTTGCCGCTGTTGAGTATCTATCGAATAAAAAAAATAAATAGTAAAGATTTAAATAAATACATATTAATAAGAAACCTGACTTTCAACTTACAGCTAGCAAGTTTGAAAAGATCGGGTTTCTTTTTCTTTTGTTTGTAGATGAACTAAAGTTTGCGCATAATTTACTTACCAAACTTTCAAGATTAGTGTACTTATTTTGGAACAGAAACCTCTCAGACTTTTACCATAAAAAAATAGTTGCTGCAATTATTAAACTTGCTTATTGCGGCAAAGCCGCAAGTATAAGTGAAAAGACAAACGTGAAATGTGAAAAAATAACTTCAACATTTCATGCTTCTATTTTGACGTTTGACATTTCAAGTTTATTTACCAAAAATATAGTTTGTCATAAAATATCTTAACAAAAAAATACGAATTTGACAATCAGTACTATAGTTAACTTCTAGAATATCTCGAATAAATTATCCAACTTTTTATATATTAGAAAAACTAATTCATCGTAAGAGAGTATAATGCAAAAACCAACCTTAAGTTTTTGGCAGATCTGGAATATGAGTTTCGGCTTTTTAGGAATTCAATTTGGGTTTGCATTACAGAACGCCAACGTAAGCAGAATATTTGAAACACTCGGTGCAAGTATAGATGAAATACCGATCTTGTGGATAGCCGCCCCGGTAACCGGACTAATCGTTCAGCCGATAATTGGACATTTAAGTGACAAGACGTGGAACAGATTTGGTAGAAGACGACCATTCTTCTTGGTAGGAGCTCTTCTTGCCTCAATAGCACTTTTTATAATGCCGAACTCACCGGTACTATGGATTGCCGCTGGAATGTTATGGATAATGGATGCATCAATAAATATTTCGATGGAACCATTCAGAGCATTTGTAGGTGATATGCTGCCGGCAGAACAGAGGACGGTCGGTTTCTCTATGCAGAGTTTCTTTATTGGAACCGGTGCAATTGTTGCATCCGCTCTTCCATACATAATGACAAACTGGCTCGGCATAAGCAATACCGCTCCGGAGGGACTGATACCGGATTCTGTTAAGTTTTCATTCTATATTGGCGGTGCAGTCTTTTTCTTAGCAGTTCTTTGGACTGTGATCAAAACTAAAGAATATTCACCGGAAGAGTTGGCTGCATTCAACTCTGATAAGAATAATAACACTGATAAATCAGAATATTCAACGGCACATTTAAGTAATACCAAATTATACAAGAATGGAATGATCTGGGTAATTGTAGGATTGATCACATACCTTATTTTTAAACTTTTTATTTATATGGATTACGGTCTTCTCGTGTTCTTCCTTGGCATTTCTACATTTGGCATTGTACAAATATTCACCGGGTATCTAACCAGTAAAGGGAAAGCCGATTCCGGATTCGTTGTAGTGATAAACGACTTATACAAAATGCCGTCAACAATGAAGCAGTTGGCTGTTGTACAATTCTTTTCATGGTTTGCACTTTTTGCAATGTGGATATATACTACTCCTGCCGTAACCAAACACATATACGGTGCAGTTGATACTTCATCGGCATTATACAATGAAGGTGCAGATTGGGTAGGAATTTTAATGGCTGTCTATAACGGTTTTGCCGCTTTGATGGCATTCTTCTTGGTTTGGATGTCAAAAAAGATCGCCAGAAAATATGTTCACTCAATAAGTTTGGTTGCCGGTGCTGTCGGTTTGGCTTCCTTCTATATTATTAAAGATCCTAATCTTCTAATAATATCCGAGTTAGGTATTGGACTTGCGTGGGCTTCAATTCTTGCAATTCCATATGCAATTCTGACCGGTTCTCTACCGCAGAATAAGCTAGGTGTCTATATGGGTATATTCAATTTTTTCATTGTTATTCCGCAGATAACTGCTGCTGCCATACTAGGCTTCTTTGTAAAGAACCTTTTCCATGGTGAAGCAATATATGCATTATTGCTAGGCGGTATATCTTTTCTTGCTGCTGCAATAATGATGGTAAAAGTAAAAGATTAAAAGGACATCTGGATTTAACTCCAGAACAAGTAAAGGTATTTTGTCCTTTATATGATAAATTCCGTGCTGAAGCATAAGGTATAATTGAAGATTATTTAATAAATTATTATGACTTGAGCGATAAAAAAGCTACCGAACTTGTTTACAGAAGTATTGAATTGAGACTAAATAAATTAGATTTGGATGAAGAATATTTTAAAAAAATGTCAAAAGTATTACCACCCAAATTTGTTGGTAAGTTTCTCCAGATAGAATCACGTATCTCATTAATGATCAAACAGCAGAGAACGGAAAAAATTTCGCTTGTTCGTGATCAGGATAAAAAATAATTTGATTCTTGCTGAGGCTGTCATTTTTGACAGCCTTTTTCATATTTAATATTTATTTAATAGAAGTAATAAAACTCAGAGTAATTTTCCCGCTGTTGTATTCAATTTTTATTTTTCGACTTCCGCTGCTCTCTATAAATACTGTTTGATTGTCGCTCCCCTTTTCAATCCAATCATCCGAAAGACATTCCGATATTTGATATGACCATTCACCGAACTTATTCTTATTTACATTACTGTTTGTCTGCAAAACAAAACTAACTGAATTTCCTTTTGCTTTTACTTCCTCATTGTCAAACAAGTTTTGATTAGGTAGATCAACATCCCAACTACCGTTTTCAACATCGCAATCTTTATCACGATAATAGAAAAAGTTTGTCTTTGAATGTGCCAATAGGAATTGAGTAATTGTGCAGATATCCGAATCGGGTGGTAACTGGCGTGTATTTTCGGCAACATAACACAACTGCAGTTCATGAGCGCCGACATCGGTACTATCACCAGAAACATAAATATACCAACGCCCGGTCTCGTTAATTTCTTTTTCCAAATTCACCACGGGATTCTGATCATCTGGAAAAGAGATCTTATGAATACCGGATGGGGCGACTATTGTAATAAGCGGGAAAAAATCTGCTTTCAATTTTATTTTGATATAATCCCCTTTATTCATGTTCAACTGGTAAGCATCGAATCTGCCGAAGTTATCCTGGTATGCATCATCACTGCTCAATTCCCCTTTCAGATCAAGCATGTGAGTATCAAAGTTGTATGTCTGTGCAAATACAACTGACGATAAAATAATAAATATAAAAGCACTGAGTATTAATCTAAAACCGTACATAAAAAATCCATTGATTTATTATTTGTTAAATTTGAATAGTGAAACTTAATTATTAATTATTAAAATTATATATGAAGTTACGATATATTATAAAATTGTCAATACTTATCTATTTGATCTCCTCGGAAGTCTCGGCACAAATTTTTGTTAATAAAGATCTTGAGGATGGAATAGCATACATGGTTGATTTTATAATATCCGATAGGTTCGATTCACTCAGTAAAACAAATACCGATTTGGATCTTGTTGATACTTTATATCTTAGAGCGGTGCACTTCCACAACGGCGCAATTGATGAAGCTTTGCTGACTTTAACATTCGCAACTTTACCTTTTAGGGAAATGCCTCTTCATATCCCCTTTACAAATATTAAACTTGGCGCTGAACTTCCTTCCGGTCCTGAAGGAATATTAAAAAAGAAAATAGAACGATTGCCCGGTCAAGTTTTGATCGATTCCCCGCAAACAAAATTTGGCGATAAGGATAAAGTAGCACATTTTTTCGGTAATGCTTTTCTTTCTTATTCCGTATCTCTTTTTAATTTATCAAAATTTCTGAGTATTTTAGTAGAGTTATTTGAGGATGCTTTTAAGGTGGAAGGAACTATTGACAACCGGGATTTTATTGCAAATTTTTTGGGGTATCATTTCGGGAAACGGTTAAACGATGATAAAAATTATCTGCCGTCAGAAGCATTCAGACTTTATACTTTCTTTACATTAAATTATTGTTACTGATATGAACTCTGTGTTAATTATAGATGATGAAATAGAAATTTGTGAAAGCATCAAAATGATCCTTGAGTACGAGGATTACAAAGTTGATTATTTTACCGATGCCAAAGAAGGGTTGAAGAATTTAGAGTTCAACCAATATTCTGTTCTGCTGCTCGATATCCAAATGCCGAACATGACCGGGTTCGAAGTTCTGAACGAGATCAAAAATAAGAACATAATTATAAATGTGATAATGATCTCCGCACACAGCAGTCTCGAAAATGCAGTTAAAGCCACAAAACTCGGTGCGTTTGATTTTATCGAGAAACCGATAGATAGAGAAAAACTCCTTATCAGTGTTAGGAATGCGTGCGAGCGGACAAATCTTATCACGGAAAATAAGAATCTGAAAAAAGATCTCGAAACCGAGCAGACAATGATCGGAGAAAGTAAAGCTTACCAATTAATTTTACAAACGATAAATCGAGTTGCAAAATCTGATGCACGAATTTTAATAACCGGGGAAAACGGAACAGGTAAGGAACTAGCCGCACGAGAGATCCATCGTCAGAGTAACCGAGCGGATAAACCTTTTATTGAAGTCAACTGCGCTGCAATACCTAACGAGTTGATTGAATCCGAATTATTCGGTCATGAGAAAGGCGCTTTTACCGGCGCGCAGAATAAAAGGATCGGCAAATTTGAAGCGGCAAATATGGGAACACTCTTCCTTGATGAGATTGGAGACATGAGTCTGCAGGCGCAGGCAAAAGTACTGCGTGCAATTGAGGACGGAAAGATTGAGCGTGTAGGCGGTAACAATAAAATTGATGTAGATGTTCGTATAATTACGGCAACTAATAAAGACCTTGCAAAGGAAATTGAAGCTGGTAATTTCAGAGAAGATCTTTTTCACAGGTTGAATGTTATTCCAATAATCATTCCACCGCTGAGAGAAAGGAAGGATGATATTCCCCTATTGATTGATCATTTTATTAGAACAATTTGCAGAAAAAATAATTTTCAGCTGGTTAAGTTCAATGATTCTGCAATAACACTTTTGAAAAACATGCAGTGGTCTGGAAATATTCGCGAGTTAAAAAACATTATTGAACGAATAATTATCATGATCCCGAAGGATGAAATTTCTGCAAAAGATATATCCGGTCTGCTACCCGACTCAACAACAAAGACAGATGATTTTCTGAATATTACAAATTCGTTTCAAGAGTTTAAGGAAAAAGCCGAGCGGGCATTTATATTAAAACAATTACAGTTAAATAATTGGAACATCAGCAGAACCGCGGAAATACTGGGGATACAGAGAAGTCATCTGTATAATAAAATGAAAAAATATGATATTGAAAAGGAGTAAGAGTTAAGTTTACCCACCGTTTTTTTTGTGGGATTAAGATATAATGTAAGTGAAGCCTTTGATTAGTTTATATACATCAGTCATTCCGGCAATATTTTAGCCGGAATCTATAGATTTATAAAAGATCCCCGATAAATAATTTCGGGGATGACGAACAAGAATTGTTAGTCAAAGTCTTCTAAATATAAAAGTGTTATAAAAATAATTTATTATGAGGAAAATATTATGGCAGAAACAATATTTTCAAAAATAGTTAAAAAGGAAATTCCGGCTGATATTGTATTTGAGAATGACAATATCTTAGCATTCCGCGATATTAATCCGCAAGCGCCGACTCACATTTTGATAATCCCGAAAATCGAGATTCCCACTGTCCGTGAATTGAACGGCGCAGAACATGGTGCTTTACTCGGCGAGATGATTGACGTTGCAAACAAAATTGCAAAAGATGAAGGAATATCGGAAGATGGATTTCGACTGGTGTTTAACTGCGGTAATAACGGCGGACAGGAAGTCTATCACCTTCACCTCCATCTGCTCGGCGGAAGAAGAATGCAATGGCCTCCGGGATAGTG
>JAADIB010000200.1 GCA_013151565.1 Chlorobiota bacterium | reverse complement strand
GCGCCTTAAAAATATCAAGAATGATATTCACTTTCCTGCGTATAAAAGTGCTTTGTAATGAATTACTTAATGCTTAACTTACTGGCATTGGTGTCAGAGCACAATTAACTCTAATATTAGAAACAATTGTGCTCTGGAACCTATTATTTTTCTATTATTAGACCCTCGGCCTTCGAAAAAAGCGATTTTCCATCACAATATCGTATTGAGATTTAAGCTTTGTCATCATCTATTAATATTAAATTTGCTTTATCTCATCTATCATAGATTGGATCAATTTATAGTCATTATTTTGTTCATTAATCCATCTGGTTAAAAAATATTCGAATGCACTTTTCTGATACTGACCAGTATTATTACCAAAATTATATTTTGCAAAATAATTGAATTTAGCTTTATATTCGTTTAAGCCTTTTATCTTTAATTTTTGGTCATCAGATAAATCAGCTTTTTCTAAAACTTTATCATCCCATATAATTTCTTCAGGCGTCTTTTTTGGTAAGTAAAAAACACAGTCATGATGAAACTTAATGTATTTCAACATCAATTCTTTTTTTTGCTCAGGTCGTCCACTATCATGGTTAAACTTAATAGCCTCACTAACAATATTCTTAACAAGCACTTCTAAATTTTCAACCGTTTTATCAATTTGGGATAATTTTGAAATATCTATTTTAGTGCTACGTTGATCACCATCAAAAATCACAAAGTGTTTGTAGTCATCTTCCTTCGAATAAACAAGCATATGTTCATGTTTCACACGACTTTCTCCACCTGGGAAAAACTTAACTTCGAATAGTCCTTTTTCATTATTTTTTTCAAGAATTTTATTCATAATTAATTTGGCGAAAATATCCTCAACTACAATAATTTTTTTATTTGAAAAAGAACGGCCTATATGCAAAAAAGCATTTTCAGGATAGACGTTTTCTATAACATTTACTTTACCTGTATCAATATTTTCATATAATATTTTAATAGATTCTTTTGGCATGCCTTCAATAATATCTGGAGAATGTGTTGATATAATTATCTGTAATTTTTTATTTTTACATTGTTCTAAAATGAAATTAATAAGTTTCTTTTGAGCCGTTGGATGTAATGAGGTTTCCGGCTCATCTAATAAAACAAGACAGTTATCATTAGCTGTAAATATATCATGCACCAATTTAACAACAGCTATTTCACCGCTACCTGCATAAGCTTCAGAGTAGTAATCAATATTTTTAGTTTTATACCTTATAGCAAAACCTTTTTTCCTGTCATAAAAATCATGTTCTGTTATTTTTGCTTCAAGATATTTTTACCTAAAATATATTGAATTGCTTTTAATTCATCATCAGATAACTTGACAGGAATATCAGACTTTCTTGAATAAAATGAAGATATTTTACCATTATCAAAAGTACTTTTTATTTTTGGAGCGTATTTTCGAATAATATCTTTCTTAATGCTCAATTCACCCGGAGTTGGTTTTGAACCGAAATAAAAATATTTATCATATGCACTCAATGAATATCTAAAATCCATATACAAAACATCATTTTTCAATAAATCCCATCTTGTTTTTGATGAGTCTCTAGCATCAGCATTACTTGGGAATCTATCCATACCATATTTTACCTTGGGACGAGCAGGCTCCCAGTAATCTGGATTTATTTTTTTAGTTTTTTTATCTTTATTTTGAATCCTTTCTTTTAACACTTCAACTTGAGTTTTTGAGTGCGTTGTAAGAAAAGAATAAATAAAACAGTGCCTATTATTTCTTAAATCTTTTATAGGATCTAATGCGGTCGTGTACCAATATGATTCAATGCTATACCCTAAAGGAGCACCATATAAGGCTTGTAACAAGGAACTTTTCCCTGAACCATTTTGGCCTACTAAAAATGTAATAGGAAAATCAAAATTAACTTTCAAGTTTAGATTAAAATTTTTAAAAAAAGGAAATCGAATATAATCGATATATTTTTTAAAAATTTTCCTTTTTTTATCTGCTTTAAATATTTGTGAAATACTATTAACATTTTCTTCAATATTATTCATTAATTCTTCCAGCCCAAAATTTTATATTTATTTTTTAAGAAAATACTATAAACCTTACATCTTCCAACACTATATTAATTATTTTATCTACTCAAACATTTTTTCTTATTGGCCTTTTCAATCCGATACATCAAATGAGAAATCAAACTAAGTAGGTCTAAACAATCTTTCTCAGAAAATAAACCTGAAATTGAAAGGTCAATAGATTCTTCGTGTGCCACAACATTACGCCCTCCCTCTACAACACCTTGAGAAAGTTTTCGCTGAGCACCTTCAATGTTCTTAATAGTATTATCAGCAAAATCAGTACCATTAGCACGTAGATACCCCATAGCAACTTTTAAAACTTTATCTGGTTCAGACCCAAATACTTGCCCCATTAAATCTAAATCATGCCCATTGTTATTACTAGAATATTCTCTAACACGATTTGCATATCGTTTTATGGCTTCTAAAAATGCCGTATAATAATCTTCGTTCGTATAACCGTTATTTGATGCTTCTTGAATTTCATGATGAAGATGCCGCCAATGAAGATTAGGATAATCTGGAATAATTTCATGTAATGCAGTTACTATCGGGTTAAATGATTCATCTACACCTTCATCGTCACTCAATGTCCCTACAATTTTCTCGGCTGAATCTTTAATTTCATCTGGTAAAGTTGAAAACCACTTTTCTTTATCTATACCAGTTTTATCTTTGAATTCATCATCTTTCTTATTTTTTCTTTTTTCTCTCCAACTTATTCCAACTTTAGAAATAAAATCACTTAACCAATCTCTAAACTCTGTCATAGTTTCGTTTTCCCAATTTATGGATTGGCGATTAGTTGAGATAACATCTTCATCAAGAAGGTCTATAAAATCAGCTTTAATCCATCCTGTGAGATATTGATAAAAATGACTGGATGTACTATTTGAGAAATATTCTGGAACATTAACTAGTTTACCCCTTGAGAAAATAGTTATGCCCCGCAATCCCGAGCTAGGTTTAATTGGTGTTTTACCTGTTATTAAATTTAATTCAACACCATCTATGAATTCAAACTCACCACATTCTATATCTAACTTACCCCAAGAAAATTCTTGTTCAATTTGACCATAACGTCTCTCATTTGTAACTTCAATGATTTCTCCATCCGTCTTAGTTAATATAATTTTAAAAGTATCATCTACGATAAATATTTTTGACAAACTATCTGCAAGCAATTCGAGATCAAACGCAGTTTTTCGCTTTAATTCTCTTAAGGTTATAACTGTACCATCATTTTTATTAACTAATTTATCCTCAATATCGGCTGAGGGACTATACACTTTATCTGAAGCTATCAGCTTATCCCAATCCAATTCAAAACGATTTCTTTTCTTATTTTTTGTAGTGTCTAAAATAATTTTTTTTGCTAATCCAAAAAGAGCAAGTTTACCCAAGCCTTTCTTTCCTGTAGGTAGCCTCCCATATTTAGTGGAAGGATTGTCACCATCATCCAGTCTTCTATTTCTACCAATAACAAGAAACCGTTCTTGAATATCTTGCACGTTCATCCCGCAGCCATTATCTTTAATCGTTATAGATATGGGTGAGCCATTTTGTTCATGGAACGTTACTTTTACTTCATTTGCATCGGCATCATAAGAATTAGAAATAAGTTCCGCCAGCGCTGGTGGCAAAGTTGAATACATCTTTACCCCCAAATGCTCTATTGTTCTCGGATCAAACTTTAACTCGTAGTTCATGCTTAATTCTCGTATGCAAGACTATCCAAATGTTTTACGATCATTTTCGCCTGCCTTTTTATAAATTCAGGAGGCAATGCATTTCCAATCATCAAAGCCACTGAATCTTTTCCTTTACGTAGCGAAAATTTATATTTCTTAGGAAATGTTTGAAGTAAAGCTGCTTCTCTTAATGTTATAGCCCGATTTTTTTCAGGATGTAAATATCGTCCTTTTGAGGGTTGATGGCAGCCACCAGTGATAGTAGGAGCTACACTATCCCAAGCCATACGACCATAAACATCCTGATAGCTTTTTGGGCGTTTAATATGACAAGGAAGCCAATATCTTTTTGAAATATCAGAACGTGAACCACCATTTTTAGGTATTAATGAAATAATTTTATTAACTTTATCGCTTCTTTCTACAAGAATGTCATGTAATTCATCATTACTATATCCAACTTCCTTCAAACCAGAAATTGCATCACGAACAGTTCTTCTTTTCAAAGCTTTTCTTGGATGATCAATTTTACCAAATCTCGATGCAATCATAATCATTCGTTTTCGTCGTTGAGGAACCCCGTAGTCAGCAGCATCTTTAACTATTACTGCTTCATCATCGAATACGTAACCCAGTTTCTTTAATTTATAAACCACTTCAATCATCCTTTTATCTTTTGCTAATCCAGGTACGTTTTCCATCATGATTGCTTTAGGGAGCATAGCTTTGACATATCGCACAAATTCAAAAACTAAATCATTACGTAAATCTTTAACTGAAACAGTCCTATTCCTTGTCCTATGAGTTGAAAATCCCTGGCATGGTGGGCAACCCGCTAGCAGATCTAAATCTCCTTTCGCTAAGCCTAAGTCTACAAGCATTTTTTTAGGTGATAACTTACGAATATCCGTTGCGTATAATTTGTGGTTTTTGTGATTCATAGAATAAGTTTCAATTGCTACTCCACTAATTTCCAATCCAGCTAGCACATTAAATCCAGCTTTCTGTAATCCAACGGTCAATCCACCTGCACCACAGAACAAGTCAATTGCTGTATATTTTTTCATGTTAATATAAGCCTCTCAAGAAAAGCTAAAACTGATTGCTTGTTTTTATTCGCCTTATTCAACTGCAGAAACTATCAGGGTCATGTCTTTCGATGCCGCATTATTTTAGTGTTGCAGTTAAAGACCTTATCCTGTAATAATTCTATGATTTTAACTCATCCAAAAAACGAAATACTTGGGGACACTGATAACTTTATAACTTAAGAAAAATAAAACTGAAAAATTATAAAAAATACACCAAGTTATTAAGTTATCAGTGTCCCCAGAACTTTTTAACTTGCAGCCAATATCCATCTCTATTAGATACTTTCCACTGTCTACTTACTCCTATTCTAAGATATATTTCATCTTGTGATGATATAAAGTTTTGCACATCTTGGAGCCTACCATCATCTTGATGTTTCTTAGCATAATCATGAAACCCTCTATCTGTTATAGATAGATAGCGATAATCACAGCCACTCATATCCGTATATGATGCTTTTGTTTTACTGAAAAATAGGTGCCAGAGCACAATTAATTCTAATATTAGAAACAATTGTGCTCTGGTACCTATTATTTCCGCCTTTTTAAAAGCATCAATGACACCTTCTTTTATACACGCCAGGTAAAGATCATCGGAAAAGTGTTCTTCACCTAACATTGACACAAACTCATATTTCCCATTTGATTTTTCAATGGACATACTAACTTCAGTATAATCATCACCCCTACAGGTGACTCTCCTAAGCTTAAAACTACTAGTAGAATCTCTCATACTGTCTCTTTAAAACAACCGGGTAGGTCAGGGACCTCACGGCCCCCTTCCTCCCTCAGAACCGAGCAAGCCAGTTTCCTAGCCGACGGTTCAAGCCTTACTAACGCCCATATCGATGGACGCACCTAATACGAGCTTGCTCTTAATGTATTCGAACGCTTTCTTACAGGTCTTGTGGAGCATTAAGACATTTTTGATCCTTCTATGGGTCTTATCGCCGTCAAGATAATGAAGATGATGTTTGTCTTCGGCCTGTATGAGTTGTTGGCAATGCGGGCATTTCCCGTCTTGCTGTTTCGATACCTTACCGATATAGTGACTCACAGACTTCATCTTAATCAACTTTTCCCGATTTTGGAAATAGCCGTTCCACTGTATATCAAATGGATTGGCCTCACCCAGAATCTTGATGTGTCGAAACGTAGGAATGTCATCGTTGAGCCGGATGAGGGTTTTGCCCGTCACTTTATCCTTGAAAGTCCATGAACTGCCTTTAGCGTGAGTAAAATAACGCTTGGCAATCCAGATGCCTGATTTCTCAGGATGACGGCGTTTCCCCCAGCGCATGAGGCGAAACCACATATAGCCGTGGATTTGAGAGAATGTTTCACCACAAATGATGTGTCTGTGATAATTAGCCCAACCCCGCAATACCGGGTTGAGCCTCTCAATCAGTTGAGCTTGTGTGAGTTGTCCTGAGGATTTGCAAATAGCTTTAACTTTGCTCTTGATCGATTGAACCGACTTCTT
>JAADIB010000177.1 GCA_013151565.1 Chlorobiota bacterium | reverse complement strand
AAGGATTTCTTCAAATATTCCAATGCTTCAGTGTTTTTATTCTTCAAGAACTTTCTCTTTGCTTTCTCGTAATAGGCGCTGGCTTTTTCCGGTTTCAATTTAACTAACATGTTAAAAGAATTAACGCTTTCAATCCAATTCCCAATTTCTGCATACATTTCTGCCAATCTATTCCATGCGGTAAAGTTGTTCTCATCAAGCCGGATAATTTTTTTACAACTTTGAATTGCGCTTTCGAGATTGCTCGTTGATTTGTTTATGCTTTATGCTTACATGAATTTCCAATGCTTCAACTGATGCCGGGTCAACGGAAATTGCTTTGTTGATATCATCCAGCGCCAATAATTTCAGCCCGATATGATTATAACAAGTTCCTCGCGCCAATAAAGCTTCAAAGTATTCATCATATAGTTCAATTGCTTTTGAATATGCTTCAATCGCTTTTTCGTATTGGTACAGATCTTCGTAAGTTTGACCTAATGTGAACCAAAGCGCTTCGTCTTTGCCATCGAGTTCAACTGCTTTCAGAAAGCATTCCAAAGCTTTATCCAGATCTTCGGTATTTGCATACGAAACACCGCAGTTAAACCAAGAGCTGGAGAAACTTTCGTTTATAGCAATTGATAATTCAAAGTCATTGATCGCTTTATCGAATTCGCCCATCTTGATGTAAACAATACCTTTGTTATACCATCCTGAATAACTGAACGGATCGAACTCAAGATATTTTTCATAGGCGTCAAGCGCTTTATCCAGCTTGTTAAGATATTCATAACAGAAACCCAATTCATACCATGCTTCAATATAACCGTCGTCAAGTTCCGCCGCTTTGGATAAATATTTGATCGCTTTTTCATATTGATCGTCGCGTTCGTAAAGTGTGCCGAGATTGAAGTATGCCTCTTCGTTGTCATCTTCTAGTTCCAGAACTTTTTTCAAAGTCTCGGCTGCATCTTCAAAAAGATCAAGACTTTCTTCTGCAATTGCTTTGCCTATCAGACTTTCAACATCGATAGGATTTAACATTAGTGTTTTTTCAAAAGCGAAGTATGCGTTTATAAAATCGAACTTACCGTTTAGAAATACACCCTTAAGCTGCCAATATTCAGAATTGAAAGGAAATATTTCTATCAGATTTTCAATAAGGGCTAAGCCCTCTTCCAAATTTTCGTTATCCAAACATAATTGGATCGTATCTTCGATAAAATCCGAGTGAATAACAGCTTGTCCTTCATCCAAATATTTATTTGAAAGATCTATTTTTAACCGAAGAGCTTTTTCGTCTATATAAAAATCGTCGGGCTCTTCGGAATAATTATCATAAAATTCCATATCTCACCAAAAACCGAATAATAAAAGAGTACAATAAACTAACCTAAATTCATAACTCTTTATTTTTGTTACTGCAAATTTACAACTTTACTGAATAAATAAGTCAGCAATTTTTTCTGCATAACCTTTGGCATCATAATCGTAAATATTTATAAGAACAATCACTGTTAAATTAAATTTAGGCAATTTCATATAGATATTGCTGAAACCGGATGTTCCGCCAGTGTGATAACGCCGCTCGTAACCTCTGTAAGGATCAAGTCTCCATCCAAAACCATAATCAACAATATCTCCATTCGGCAAGACTGCTTTCTCGAAAGCTTTATTCAGTTTTTCCCTTTTCAGCAAAGTAGCATCGTCAATTGATCTGTCCCATTTTATCAAGTCGATTGTAGAGGAATAAATTCCACCGTCACCAAGTACTGCACTCGTCAAACTCTGATCGGAGTCAACAAATCCGCTGTCTGTTTTTGTATATCCGTAAGCTCTGTTTTTAACAGTTGAAATGCCTTTCTCATACGCAACCGTATTTTCCATTTTCAGCGGTGCGAAAATTCTATCGTGCAGAAATTGAGCAAAAGATTTACCGGAAACTTTCTCGATGATCATAGCCAGGACAGCATAACCTGAATTACTATATCTGTGCTCGCTTCCGGGCGGAAAGTAGGTTGAGTCCTGCTTCATTAGAATATCCACTACATCTTTATCCTTAAGCTGAACCGTTAATGTATCGGGCATGTGATCTTCGTAAGCCAGCAAGCCGGATGTATGCTGCAGAATATTTTTGATAGTTATCTTTGAAGCATAATCCGGAAAGTCGGGAAAGAACTTCTGCAATGTATCATCGAATGATAATTTATTTTCGTTTTCCAGCATCATTATCGAAAGTGCAGTAAATTGTTTAGTGATTGAAGCCAATCTGAAGTTCGTCTTCGGTTCAATTTTGGTTTTTGTTTCAAGATCGGCTAATCCAAATCCGCGCTGATAAATAACTTTATGATCCTTAACCACCGCAACAGATGCACCGGGAGTTGTATCATTGAATTCTGAAAATATGTTATCGATCTTTTGGTTCATATTAACTTTGTTATTGCAGCCAACAAGCATCAGAAGAACAATTAAGAATAAAAATGAGTTGTGCATTACTTTACCTGAATATTACTGAGTATTTTATTTTTTTAATCTCTATAAACAACAGCCGATAAATACCCGACAACACTTGAAGTATCACCGGAGACATCACTTGAATCTGTATGTGAAATTACTTCGGCTTTACTTTCTCGTTGAAGACTTGCTCCTTTCATAAATGCAACAATTCCGCCGCCGCCGCATGCCTCACACTGGTGAGTTTCAAGATCCGACATCAATCCTTCAAAATCAAAGTTGTTGATGTGATCTATAACAATAGAATCAAGTTGATCGGCTTTATATTTTTCATGGAAATGTGAAAGGTCGGAACTAACCACAACTACGATATTTTCGTCCATTGTTTTAGAAAGCGAGTAAGCAAGGTCATCAACAAATTTTCTGCTCTGATCTCCTATCACGATCGGGACAATTGAAAATTCCTCTTGGATCATCTGCAGAAACGGGAGTTGTACTTCCAAAGCATGTTCGGCTCTATGTCCTTCAACACCCAAGAAAATATTATTCCCGTTTTCGATTATCTGTTCCGAAAGTTCTTTATTTATCGGTGTAATTCCGAGCGGAGTTTTATACGCATCTCCGTTGTATATTGAAATTCCATGAAAATATTCTCTATGACTGGGAGAAATAATGATCACGGTTTCAAAGTTTACATCACGTCTTAAAACATTGTAAGCGTAGGCGGCGCTTTTCCCGGAATAAATATACCCGGCATGAGGTGAGATTATGCCGACAACGTTTTCGTAATGTTTCCTGGGCTTGTTTACCTCGAGCAGAAGTTCAAGCTCTCTTCTTAATTCTACTTCCCCGGCAGGATAAAACATTCCTGCAACCGATGCCTCTCTAATTGCTTCCATTTTTAAACTCCTTTTCTGAAAACACTTCCGCGGTGAACATTTCTATATTTAAAACTCTTTCACGCCATAGGTCGTGGTGAAATCCTGCTTTTTGACAAAGTGCGGAAAGATATTCCTCTTTGTTCATACCATGTTCAATTGGAACTTGCGGCAGAAGTAATCCCCTGCGACCGCTTTCCGATAAGATCAAGCCGTGTTTTCCCAATACAATATCATCGTAACTCTTCATCGGGAACGGTTCGGAAAGGATAGATATTTCGATACTGATAAAATTGAATTCTTCCCAAGTTAATTTGGGAAATCGAGGATCCCCAATAGCAGCTTGGACTGCAGCGTCTTGAACAGTTTGGTATAACGGTAAATTGGAAATAATATATCCGATACATCCTCGCAGATTATTATTGATTGTTAGAGTAACAAAAGCCCCTTTCTGGGTGTTGAACAGTGGATGTGTTTCCAAATCAATTTCAGGGGGTTTCGTCTGCCGAAAAAGTGATCGAATAGAACTGCGGGCGAGTTGAAGAAGTATCTTCTTTTCTTCATTACTTATGTTCATGTTACTGCCTCCGATTATTCAGCAAGTTCATAAACAATAACCTGATTCTTATCCTTCATTAAGATCAGCAAATTTTTATATACAAAGAAAGAATCCGGTGCAAAAGCGTTTAAGTTAGTGTTTAGTATTTCCTTAAAAACTCTTTTTCTCTTAGATATATTAAAAACTACAAAGGAATTAGTCAACTGATTAATTTTATTTTTTGCATGATAGTTACATAAGAGAAAATTACCATACTGTAAATATTCAACATTGCCGGTGATAGAAAGTTCCTCAGTCTCGGAGTTAAGTAATTTATCAATTGCCGGGTCAGAAGTTGCTCCATAGTAAAATTCGGGAAATTTATAGTCCGAGTAATCGAACTCGCTATCAGCAATGTTCTTTAATTCGTTCATGTTTGGCGGATTATTACCTAAATCTTCGATTAGTTCACCGGTTTGAATATCCAATGTAAAGACTTTCTTCCCTTCGAATAATTCTTGGTATGAATATATTTTGTTCTCCAGAATGAACAAAAATGCGTACGATTCATTTTCCCACACAACATTTTGTGTGTTTATATCGAATGCAAAAATTCCTTTATGCCCAGGCATATCGGGCTTGGCAAATTTATGAAACAGAATCAGGTCGTTATGGATTGCTTCAATTCCAAGCCAGTATTTTTCACTCATCTGCTGGTTTGTAAAAATAGGTTTGCCATCCAAAACATGGAGGCAGTGAAAAAACGCTTCCTTTTTGTCCGTATCTCTTGTTTCGATTAGTAATTTATCTGAGTCCGTCAGTTTTATCCGCCAGACTTGATTACCGTCACTGTATGAATATTTCTTTTTTAACTTCATCCGCTTGTACTTTTAGATTCAATAATTTATTTTTCTGGCTGAGTTCTAAGCAAGTCAGCAATATATTAAGTTTAACTTGTCTGTAAGACTCCTTTGGAGAACTACTCCGTAGTTCCTTTTAGTTTTATCATATCTAACCACGGATTTCATCCGTGGTTATTAAAACTTTGACTGCTTCGCAGTCAATAAGAACTGTGAAACAGTTCAAAATATAGTAACTATGAGTAAAACCCATAGCTAAAAAGAAACAAAAAACAATATACAACCCCAACGGGGTTGTCCAAAGGACTCTTAAAGAGAAGTATAATTGCTGTTTTTATTAGAATTCAGCCATTTTTCTTAATCTTAATCTGTGCTCTTAATCTTATTCTTCTTTCTTATCCGTGTAAATTCGTTTAATCCCCACCTTAATAATTTTGCCTGTTATTTCTTCATGTAACATAATTTTTATCTGTGTTAATCTGTCACATCAGTGTTATCTGCGTTCTATAATCGGTTTAAATCGTGCTGTAAAATGCCTCAGTATTGGCGCTTCATAAGTGAACTCGTATCCTTTCAGCTTATCACGATTATTGAAAACCTCAATTACAACTTCAGCGACGTAATCAATGTGACTTTGTGTATAAACTCTGCGCGGAATTGCAAAACGCACCAATTCCATTGGCGGAGGGATCATATTCCCTTCATCATCATATTTGCCGAACATAACACTTCCAATCTCAACCACACGTACACCGCCTACAATGTAAAGTTCACAAACTATCGACTGTCCGGGAAACTGATGCGGCGGAATATTTGGCAGAAATCTTTTCGCATCGACATAAATTGCATGACCACCGGGAGGTTCGATTATCGGCACTCCGGCATTAAGCAATTTGTTGCCCAAATATTCAGTGCTTTTTATTCTGTAATGCAAATAATTCTCGTCGAGAATTTCTTCCAATCCTTGTGCAACAGCTTCAAGATCACGACCGGCTAATCCGCCGTATGTTGGAAATCCCTCGGTAACGATCAATAAATTTCTGCACTTCATCGCAAGCTCATCATCATTGAGTGAAAGAAATCCGCCGATGTTAACAAGAGCATCTTTTTTAGCGCTCATTGTCGCTCCGTCTGCGTAAGAGAACATCTCTTGGACAATTTCCAAAACCGATTTGTTCTCGTATCCTTTTTCACGAAGTTTTATGAAGTAGGCGTTCTCGGCGAATCTGCACGCATCAAGGAATAAAGGAATATCATATTTCTTACATATCTCTTTAACCTCACGAATATTCTGCATCGATACCGGCTGCCCGCCGCCGGAGTTGTTAGTTATCGTTATCATTACAAGCGGGATATTCTCTGCTCCCTTTTCTTTGATGAAATTTTCGAGCGCTTCAATATCCATATTCCCTTTGAAATCAGCCCGCTGTTCCGGGTGTTTGCCAACTTCCACCAGCAGATCAACCGCTTCGGCTCCGCTGAATTCCACGTTTGCTCGTGTTGTATCAAAGTGAGTGTTGTTGGGAATATATTTCCCTTCACCGCCTACAATAGTAAACAAAATCTTTTCCGCAGCTCGTCCCTGGTGAGTCGGTATGATAAACTTATCACCGGTGATCTTCTTTACTGCTGATTCAAATCTGTAAAAACTTTTTGATCCTGCATAGGATTCATCACCTTCCATAATTCCGGACCACTGTTTAGCGCTCATTGCAGAAGTTCCGCTGTCAGTTAGCAGATCAATTATTACATCTTCCGCTCTAATTAAAAAAGGGTTGTAGCCGGAATCATGTAAAATTTTTTCTCTTTCTTCTCTTGTTGTGAACTTTATCGGTTCTACTGATTTATCCTGAACGGCTCAATAATCGTTTTCATTTACTAGCTCCTAAAACTTTAATAGTAACATAATCGTTTGAACTTTCAATTTCAATCTACTAAAGAATCAAATTTTTAATGGTTAAATAATATTTTAAATTTCAATGTTTTAATAAGAAACATTATTTTTAGATATACATACCTAAAATATATTAATTACTCCACAAATATCAGGAGATATAATGGAAGGATTTAATGATCAAGATCAAAACACCGAACCGTTGGAAACAGAAGAGGAAGAAGAATTAACTCACACGGATAAACTTGTCGGCGTTATCACAGAACCAAAAAATACTTTTTCAGAAATGGCAAAATCAGCGGCAAAGACTGTTGATTGGATTGTTCCCTTATTGATTTTTATTGTTATGGTAAGTCTATCAACAATACTCATGCAGACCAACCCGCAGATAAAGTATCAGATGGTTGAAAAGCAGATGGAAGCCGTTGAAAAAAACATGAACGAAGCAGTTCAGACCGGGAGAATAACTCAAGAGCAGATGGATACTCAGATGGAATCAATGAGGGAGAGAATTGAAAGCGGAGGAGCCGCAATGCTAATCCCTCAGGTTGTGGGAATTGTTATTGTAACATTCATTATCTTTTTTGTTATAAGCGGTTATTTCTTTACCGTTTCAAAGTTCGGACTCAAAGGGGAAGGAACGTACAAAGACGGGATGGTTGCTTACGGTCTGCCTTTCTACATTGCAGCAATACAAATTATTGTGAATTTGATCTTAGCAATGCTGATGAGCAAAATGGTTACAGGGATCAGCCTTGCAACTTTTATGGATATTGACAAAACTGAATTTCTCGGATTCATAATAAGCAAAATAGATCCGTTCTCAATT
>JAADIB010000422.1 GCA_013151565.1 Chlorobiota bacterium | reverse complement strand
ATAACTACAAAGCTCTGTATTAGTTAGCTTATTAATTTTTTCAGTAATATATTTTGCGCTATTTTCATTGCTATCAACAAGCAATACTTTTTTAGCATTTCCGAACTTGATAAAATCATAAGCAGCAGCGGTTCCTTGTCTACCTGAACCAATTACGGCATAAATAAACGACATTTAGTTTTTCCTGTTATTCTTCCGGTTTAACTATTCGATAAGAAGTGGTAATTTTCACAGCACTTTTTAACATCGCAGTAACTCCGCAATAAACTTCTTCGGAAAGTTGAATTGCTCTTTCAACATCTTTTTCTTTTATATCTTTTCCATATACGACAAATTCCAAATCTATTTTTGAATAAACTTTGGGATGAGTCTCTGTCATTTCCGCAGTTACATTCATTTCAAAATTATCTACTTTAACTCTTTTCTTCTGTAAGATTGCAACAACATCACTTGCCGTACAACCTGCCAGACTTAACAGAAGTAGTTCTTTGGGTCGTATTGCCGCATCGCTTCCAAAAAAATCTTCCGGTCCGTCAATTGTAACCCAGTGATTAGAATCTGTTTTTCCAACAAAAGTTAATCCATTTACTTGCTTTAAATATGCTTTACTAACCGACATAGATTCTCCTGATATTTACTTAATAATACTTTTATTTTTTAATATTCTTTTAACTACGAAAATTTCTACATAAATTTATTTATTGTGTAGAAATTTTGCATAAATATAATTTGTAAATTTACTAAATATTAATTTTAAAACTTGAGGAAGCATCTTATTTTGAAAAAAAAGATTTTTGTAGTTCTGGCAGTTGTGTTAATTGGTTTAGGTATATTTTATTTTTTAGATATTGTTTTGTTTAATCATACTATTTCTAACTTAACTTTGTCATTAATATTTTTGATATACGGAATAATTGCTTACCCGTTAAGTTTCGGAAGTTCAAATAAGGCATTGCTCTTCACTTCCACTTTATTGTTCTTGATAGGAATAGAGCTGATGCTTCCTGAAATATTTGTAATTAAGGTTTATACCGGATTTATAGCCACATCATTGCTGCTTATTCTAGGAGCTGCTTTTCTAATCTTATTTTTAAGCGACAAAACGAAAAAAACATTTCTAAGTGTAAGCGTAATTTTAATTTTATTAGGATTATTGATCTCGCATATAGATAAACTTTGGTGGCTGGCAACTTATTTAGATAGTCTCGGGTTATTGTTTATTGATGTTTGGCCGGTTTTAATTGTGATTTTAGGTGCAAGTATTTTAGTTGCCAAAAATAATGAGAAGCACTTAGATTTGCATATTCCATCTCAAGAAAATAAATAATTTTTTTCTTCGGCTGCTTTTAATTCCTTTGAGAAATAAAACGTAAAATTTATTTCACAATTTTAGTTTAATCCATTTATTATATTTAAAGTTTATTATAAAATAAAATTATACTGCACTATGACATCAAAAGAAATAAGAAAACAATTTTTAGATTTTTTCAAGAATAAAGAGCATAAAATCGTTCCAAGCGCTCCGGTTGTTCCGTACGACGATCCAACCCTACTATTTACAAATGCCGGGATGAATCAATTTAAAGATATATTCTTAGGCAAAGGAACAAGAGATTATAAGCGTGCGGCGGATACTCAGAAGTGTATTCGTGTAAGCGGTAAACATAACGATTTAGAAGAAGTGGGACACGATACGTATCATCATACATTTTTTGAAATGCTGGGTAATTGGTCGTTTGGAGATTATTATAAAAAAGAAGCAATAACCTGGGCGTGGGAATTATTAACCGAAGTTTGGCGGCTCCCTAAAGAAAGATTGTGGGCAACGGTTTATAAAACCGATGTTGACGCATTTGAGATTTGGAATACTCAAACAGATATTAGTCCGAATCATATTTTAAAATTTGACAAAAAAGACAATTTTTGGGAAATGGGCGAAACCGGTCCGTGCGGACCTTGTTCGGAGATTCATATCAATATTGGCGATGATTATAACAATCCTAAATATGTAAATGCAGACGATCCTCAATGTATTGAAATATGGAATCTTGTTTTCATTCAGCATAACCGGGACGCTGACGGGAAGTTGCACGATCTTCCGCAAAAACACATTGATACAGGAATGGGATTTGAGAGAATCTGTTCTGTACTGCAAGGGAAAAATTCTAATTATGATACGGATATTTTCCAACCGTTAATTTCTAAGATTTCCGAATTATCTAAAATTGATTACGATACGGAAGAGCATCAAGTTCCAATGCGGGTAATTTCAGATCATGTTAGAACTTTAACTTTTGCAATTGCAGACGGAGCAGTTCCCGGGAATGAAAGCAGAGGATATGTTTTACGCCGTATTCTTAGACGAGCAGCCCGTTACGGAAGAAAGTTAAATCTTAATGAACCATTTTTATATAAGTTAGTTGATACGGTTGTAAATAAAGCCGGCGGCGGAATGGGTGAAATATTCCCGGAAATCAGAAGCAATAAAACAACTATTGAAAAGATAGTTAAAGCTGAAGAGGAAAGTTTTAATATTACTCTGGATAGAGGAATAGAGCTGTTTGAAACAATTTCCGAAAAAGTTATTGCTGAAAATAAAAAAGTTATTCCCGGAGAAGAAGTTTTCAAACTTTACGATACATTTGGATTCCCGGTTGACCTAACAAACATTATGGCTGAAGAAAAAGGATTGCAAATTGATGAAGCCAAATTTAATGAACTGATGAACAAACAGAAAAAACGCGCCAGAAAATCAACAAAGGATAAACTTGCTTCGGTTAATGTTTCTACCGATCTTATTGAAGATATTAAACTGTCATCCTCTGAACCTACTGATTTTATTGGCTATGATCAACTTGAAGCGGAAGTAAAAATTATCGGCAGCAAGAAAACTGAAAACGCCGAACTTGTTTTACTCGACAAAACTCCTTTTTATGTTGAAGCCGGCGGACAAATTGACGATTTGGGTCAATTCGTAATTGAGGGAAAAGAAGTAAATGTTTTAGATGTTACCAAAATTAAAAATCAAGTAATTCATGTTCTTGAACCGGTAAAGGATTTAGAAATTTATAACGGAGAGGAGATATTAGCAAAGGTAGACAAAAAGCGCCGGTGGGATATAATGCGTAATCATTCTGCTACACATTTTCTTCATGCTGCCCTGCGCAAAATTTTGGGAACCCATGTTCATCAAGCGGGTTCGTACGTTGGGCCGGATAGGCTGCGTTTTGATTTTGCACATTTCAAAAAACTCAGCGAAGAAGAAATTAGTGATATTGAAACTTTAGTGAACGAAAAATTACTTGAGAACATTGACTTAATTCACCATAGAAATATTCCGTTTGAAGAAGCAAAAAAAATGGGGGCGCTAATGTTCTTCGGAGATAAATACGGCGATAAAGTTAATGTTGTTCAATTCGGTGATTTCAGTATGGAATTTTGCGGCGGAACTCATGTAAAAAACAGTTCTCAAATAGGTTTATTTAAGATTATCAGCGAGTCGTCTATTGCAAGCGGAGTACGTAGAATTGAAGCCGTAACCGGTATAGGCATTGAAAAATTTATTCATGAACAAGAGCTCAAAATTCAGAATTCAGAATTCAGAATTGAGAAGATTCTTGAAGAAAAGAAAAAAATGGAGAAAGAACTTGCCGAATATAAATTAAAAGAAAAGCTGGGAGGAATTGATAATATAATTTCGAATCCAACCGTTTCAAAAAATACAAAAATTTATAAGGGGAAAGTAGAAGCCGCCGGAATGGACGAACTAAAAGCATTAGGCGATGAATTAAGAAACAAAATGAAAAGCGGTGTTGGAGTTTTGATTACGGAAATGAACGGCAAAGTTGGAATTGTGTGCGTTGTTTCAGACGATTTAATAAAAGATAAAAAATTAATGGCAGGTAAAATTGTAGGAGCTTTAGCTAAGATTGTAGGCGGCGGCGGCGGCGGGCGCCCGCACCTGGCAACTGCCGGCGGTAAAGATGTTTCAAAAATTGATGAAGCATTAAATAAAGTGGAAGAAATTATTGGTGGATTTATTTAGATTATACGTCCGTTAAACAAAGGTGTTATTTTTACTTTGCGTTACTCTGTGTAGATCTTTGCGCAACTTTGTGGAATAGTGATTTTAAAACAAAAATGTAATACTTGTGTTCGTAATTACAATATTATTTACCCGGAATCCTTTCCAAAATTTTACCATCATATATTTTTAATAAATATTAATTAGCGGAAATAAAATGAAAATAGCATTGGCAACAGGTAATTATAAAAATGTAGTCGGTCACCCAGGAAGGTGCAAGGGATTTATAGTTTACGAAATCGAAAACGGTAAAATTATAAATAAAGAAGAACGGGAAAATACTTTTCGACATAACCACGATCACGAACATTCCCATGATCATAATCATGAACACGGACACAATCACAATGAACAAGGCGGACATGGAACTATGGGTCAGCCGATTGCAGCAATGTTACAAGACTGCAATTATTTCATTGCTAAATCAATGGGACAAGGTTTTGTGAGTCAATTGCAAAAATTCGGTGTAAAACCGGCGGTTGTAGAAAACATAAATGATGCCGAAACTGCTGCACTACAGTTAGTGGAATACTTAAAAAATAATAAGAATTAAGTGAGTGCTTTATATCTTAAGCAGCTAACGATATGATCATTTACCATTCCAACTGCCTGCATTTATACGTAGTATATTGTTGATCCTACAAATTTGATGCGCACTTTTAGCAGACTATTTACACTCCTACTATTACGATATTTATCGTTATTTTAAAAGCATCATTTTCTTAGTTTTAGTAGCGCCTTTCATATTAAGCCGGTAAAAGTATACTCCCGAGGCAACGTGTTGGTAATTGTTATCCCTTCCATCCCACCTAACTTCATACCTCCCTGCAGGTTGTTCTTTGTTCACCAATGTTTGCACTTCTTCCCCTAACTCATTAAAAATCTTTAACAAAACCTTTGACCTGCTTGGTAGTTCATAATTAATTTTAGTTTCAGGGTTAAAAGGATTGGGAAAATTTTGTTTTAGACCCAATTCTTTTGGTAGTCGTTCGGTATTCCCCTTTACATTACCGGTTGTTGTCTATTTCAATCTCCCTGCAATTTTTGCAACTCGTTCACCAAGTGCACGGGCATCGTCAAGTTCCGATTCGCTAACTCCGTCATCTGGTGGTCCGGTCATTGCTGTTGCTCCTAAAGCTCCGCTTTGAAAGGCGCCGAAATCGTAAACCGGTCCTACTACAATTACACCTTTCATCATCAAAGCCAGGAGTAGAGATACGACAACATGTTCTTTTCCCCCTGCCCTCATGGCACCTGTTGAGAATGCCCCACCAACTTTACTTTCCCAAAAACCATTGATATCAAGAAAACTCTTCATAGGATTTGCTATAGTGCCCCAGTACGTTGGACAACCCAACACAATACCATCTGCTGCTGCCAGATCATCGCTTGTTACTTCGTCTACTTTCTTAAGAGTTGCCGTTGCGTTAGAATCTCTTTGAATTCCTTCTGAGACGCCGTTTGCCATTTGCTGTGTATTTCCGGTGGAGGAATAGTAGACAATCAAAATATTCACTTTTTGCTGCGCTAGAGAGATAGTTGTTGAAATCAAAACACATACTATTACTATAAAAATTTGAAAAGAAAAATTTAATGCTTTCATATTATAAATCCTCCTGAGTTTTTTTATAATTGTTACTTAGTTGTTTAGTAATATACTAACATTCCATAAGTATTAAATTCTTAGAAAAAACTTTTAGTTGATACTAGTTAATTTAGTCAACACTTTTTCTTCTTTTGTTACATTCCTATTTCTTAATCCATTTCTAAAGTTGTATAGTTATTAAAACATCAAATAAAGTCCTCTCAATTTGTTTTATATTTATATAACTTTTATTATTATTATACTCATGAAGAAACCGTGATAAAGTTGTGAAATTAGATTTAAGTGATGATTGTGAATGAAAAAGGGAAGATTTATAAATTCGGTAATTTTACTTTTAGGGTAAAAGAATATAACCTGAAGAAAGGAAATGAAGAACTTTATCTTCGTCCTAAAACCTACAAAACATTACTGCAACTTATTGAACATCATGGTGCTATAGTTAAGAGGGATGATTTAATAGAAAATGTATGGTCTGGCACCATAGTTTATGCTTCTCCCTATTCCCTGAACAATCTTTGATAGAATTTAATGTGTAAAAAAATAGCGATATTATTTTATAATTTAAAGAACAATCCCGCCTAACAACATGTCGGGCAAGTATTAAAATATACCTCAGCCGGAGTTTTATAATAAAGAGATTGATGAGGTCTCCGGTAATTGTAAAAATGGAAATATTCCTCTATACCTAAAATAACTTCTCTAACTATTTGATAATCCTTTAAGTAAATATCTTCATATTTTAATGATCTCCAAAGT
>JAADIB010000155.1 GCA_013151565.1 Chlorobiota bacterium | reverse complement strand
GATCTATGTTGAAGATAATAGTAGCGATAACTGCGTTTTTAATTGCGCTAGTATTGTGGCTGGTTCTTGTTTATGCCGAAAGTAACGATACTGAAGGGAAAAAAGCAGTAGCACCTTTTAAAAAGTTTATTCATGCTCTTACTCAATCGGTTTCGATCCAGGAAGAAGATGACATTATGCTGGATCATGACTTCGACGGAATTAAAGAACTTGACAACAAAATTCCCCCTTGGTGGAATGCTCTGTTTTATGGTGCAATCATTTTTGGGGTATTATATATATGATTGACTATCATGTTATAGGTGATGGCAATGTTCAAGAAAGAGAATATCAAGAAGAGATGCAGGCAGCAAATTTAAAAATGGAAGCGTTAACAAAGAGCGGAGCTGTGATAACAGAGGAAACGGTAACAGTTCTTACCGATGCGGGAGCTTTGGCTTCTGGTAAGAAAATATTTATTAAAAATTGCGCCGCTTGTCATGGACAGAATGGTGAAGGACTTGTTGGACCAAATTTTACCGATGATTATTGGATAAATGGCGGCGGTATTAAAAATATTTACCATACAATTTCCGAAGGTGTTCCTGCAAAAGGAATGATCAGCTGGAAATCTCAGTTGAGCCCAGATCAAATACAGGAAGTTGGCAGTTATATATTAAGTCTTAAAGGAACAAATCCGCCAAATCAAAAGGGACCTGAAGGCGCAAAGTGGGTTTCTTCGGAGAAAGAAGATACCGGCGGCAACGCTGAAATGAGCGATAAAGGAATTGGACCAGTTAAAGAAGTAACACTTGGTGAAATTGATCCGGCTCTAGTAAAAAAAGGTGAAAAAGAATTTGTGGCAAAATGTTCTGCATGTCACAAGATCAAGAAAAGGTTTGTTGGTCCGGCTTTAGGAGGAGTAACGGAAAGACGTTCCCCTGAATGGATTATGAATATGATTCTTAATCCTGACCAAATGATAAAAGAGAATCCAATAGCGAAACAATTATTAATGGAATATCTGGCGCCTATGGCAAATCAAAATCTTACCCAGGATGAAGCCCGATCAATATTAGAATATTTTAGAACACAAACCGAAAACAAATAATTTATCTTCCTCAAGCGGACACATGATAAGTGTCCGCTTTTTTTTTGCTAACAATGAAATTTTTCTTATTCAGATAAAAAATTCTTATTTTATTTTTGTATATTAGCAACCTTTATAAATAATTATTTTGTGGATAGTAAAACTAAAATTCCTTAATTTTTATTTAGAGAATTGTTCTAATTAAATTAATCTATAACTAACTAAAGTATGTAACATGAAAAATAAAATAGTGTTTTTTTTCGTAATGCTCCTTCTAATTAGTGCGTGTAATTCTACTGAGAAAGAAAAGCCATCAAATAAAGCAGAAGCAATTGATAAAGGTATTGGACCAATTAAAAATGTTGAACTTGGTAAAATTGATCCGGCTTTAGTAAAAAAGGGTGAAGAAACGTTTGTAGCTAAGTGTTCCGCCTGTCACAAGATAAATAAAAGATTTGTCGGTCCAGCCTTGAAGGGAGTAACAGAAAGACGTTCTCCTGAATGGATTATGAATATGATCCTTAATCCCGATCAAATGGTAAAAGAAGATCCAACCGCAAAAAAATTGTTAATGGAATATTTAACTCAGATGGCAAACCAAAATCTTACTAAAGATGAAGCTCGATCAATATTAGAATATTTCAGAACACAAACCGAGAACAAGTAATTTATTTTTCCTAAGCGGATGCTTAAATAAGTATCCGCTTTTTCGAGTTTGGCGTTTTAGTAGATAAAAGGGAAAAAGTATTATATTTATTGATATTTCGATATTTTTTTTGCATATATGAATCTAGTTACATAACTAGAGGTATAATCTGGAATTTAAGACAAAGATTCAACTAAACTAATCAAAAGAAGAAAAAGCGAATAATGGTACATTAACTTTCCTTCATCTCTTGCCCAAGCAATGGAGTTTGAGAAAGGCGAAGTAGTAGAATGGTTGGTAGAGAACAAGAACAAATTGATCTTAAGAAGAACAAACAACACTAAATCAACTACTAAAAAAACCGAACCAAAATCCTTGATCGAAAAATTCGATTTTCTTTTGTCAGCATGTAACAGGGCATTTAAACAAGCAAGAACATTTTATCGTGCCTCGCAATCTCACCTACGGTCTACTCAACTGTATGGGTAAACATACATTAACCGGGATGCTGAGAGTACAAGCGGAGAACAATTTGTTGACTGGTCATCTGCTTATCGCTTATTTCAAGACGATAGAATGAACATGGATCATTTGTTTTCAGTAATAAGCGAAACCATGGTTAATAATGAACTTGAAACTAATAATCCAATATATGCACACATGGATGATACAATATTCAAGAAAAGCGAAAAAAAAGGAGCGAGGACTTCCTGAAAATGTTACCCTTATAGGAAGGATACGAAAGGACTCAATGATTTATGAACTGCCGGAAAATTCTGAGGAAAAGACACGTGGACGTACACGACGGCGATAATTTATCAACACCAGAACAGATCAGACAAAGCGACATATTTCAATGGGAAGAAATTGTTGCTTGGGCGGCTGGGAAAACACATAAATTTAATGTTAAGATCGTTAGAAATATACGATGGCGAGCATCCGGCAAGAAAATCTTCAACTTGTCATCATTAGTCCTCTTGCTTATCGGCTGACTGAAAAAAACCAAAACTACTTTATCGCAATCCGGTTGAAAAACTTCATGCTTTCATTGCGGCAATTTATTCCGTGATATTATTAGCAGACTATCAGAGTTCGAAAAACATGGGAGGACATCAACTTCCTAATGCTAAGTGGTACAAAAAGGAGAGAAGAAGACGCCATACAACAGGGGACATATTAAACGTAATTGGTTCTCAATTATGGGGATATGTTAATTTGACCAGCATGCCTGCTGAAAAACCTGTTCAGACATACGAAAATATTAATGCTCAATTAATCGGAACTAATTTTTCTTTCAAATCAGAATATGCTGATTTGAATCTTTCTTATACATACGGACAGAATCTCACAAACGATTCTCCTCTATCCGAAATACGTCCATTTGAATCAACATTAAAACTACGTTCTCCAAAATTTTGGGAAATGATTCTATTCGCAAATTTAACTTATGAAGCGGAACAAACAAGAGTTGACTTAATGCTAAGCGAAAATACAACTCCCGCTTGGTACAAAGCAGATATTGGGATAAGATATAAATTGGATCATCTGAACATTAGTTTAACGATTGAAAATATTACAAATCAGTTATACTATAAACATTTATCTTATCTGCGCAATCCATTTGCTTCGGGGGTTGATGTTTTTGAACCGGGAAGAAATATTTATCTGTCGTTTACATATTCAATCTGATTTTTACCAAAATAATATTTAGATTTTGAGTACAGTAGTTATTGTATTTAATATAATATTTTGGAATATATATGAAATCACTTACCATCAAAGAGATCAATAATATTTTAAATGGTGAGTTGGTTGGGAATACTGACCAACTGATAACCGGACCGGAGCATTTGCATAAAGCCGGCAGTAATCATATCACGTTTATCGGAAGCAACAAATATGTTCTTCAATGGGAAACTTCCAAGGCATGCGCTGCCATTGTTAATGAAAACTTAAAAATTGAACCTGGCGAAAACCGTGTTTTGATAAAAGTAAAAAATGCTGATTTAGCTATGGCAAAACTACTGGAAGTGTTTGACCCGGGTCCCCCTAAACTTGATGTTGATATTCATTCCGCAGCAGTGGTTCACCAATCAGCTGTTCTCGGGAAAAATTGTAAAATTGGTGCCGGCAGTTACGTAGGGAAAAATGTTGTTCTGGGTGATGGCGTTATTGTATATCCTAATGTTACAATTCTTGATGACACAAAAATAGGAAATGGCACAATAATTTGGTCGGGCACTGTGATCCGTGAACGCTGTGAGATTGGAAGCGGTTGTATTTTTCATAACAATGTGAGTATCGGCGCGGATGGTTTTGGATATCGTCCAAGCGAAGATGGAAAAGGACTGGTCAAAATTCCTCAAATCGGAAATGTTGTTATTGGGAACAATGTCGAAATTGGCGCTAATTCTTGTGTTGATAGGGGTAAATTTAGTTCAACAATTATTGGGGATGGTTGCAAAATTGATAACCTCGTACAAATTGCGCACAATTGTACTTTAGGTCGTTCATGTGTAATTGCCGGTTGCACTGCATTAGCTGGTTCTGTTACATTAGAGGATGGAGTAATGATGGCTGGTGGTGTTTCTGTTTCCGATCATATTACAATCCACACCGGAGCAGTAGTTGGCGCCGTATCGCTTGTGATGAAAGATGTACCACCCGGACAAACTGTATTGGGTGTTCCTGCTCAAGATCATAAAAAAACGTTGAAACAATGGCTTGCACTACGCAAGCTCGTTAAACCCTAATTATGCATTAGAATCCGTCAGCTGACGGACTAATGCATAAACGCTCTACTTGGAGTAAGGGATGATAATTTTCTATAAATAACCATTTAGATTATCATCCCCAACTCCAAGTACGGCGGGGTTACCGAGATTTGATACAATAGATGAAATCTTTGTTGCCTAAATTATCTTTCCTATTGTATAATCTCGGTTAAAGATTAATAATTTATCAGCAGGTATTGCATAATCTAAAAATTGCAGCAAAAAATCATTCTCCAAACTTTATGCGAATATCAACAGCATGAAATTGATCTAGTGTATCAACAATAAGCGGATTAAGATCAAACTCCATTATCTTTTCATTTTCTATCAGCATTTGGGAAGCCGACTTAATAATATTTGTTAACTTAGTTAAGTCAACCGATCTTTCGCCCCTTACTCCAGAAAGAACTTTGCCGATTTTTGTTGATTGGATCATCTCAGCAATTTCTTCTTCTGTGATAAATGCTGAACGTATTTCGGTATCATCAAGTACTTCAACATACTTGCCGCCGCTTCCAAACATTATAACCGGTCCGAATGATGGATCACGATAACCGCCAAGCAGAATTTCGTGTTTGGTCTGAATAAATTCTTGTATCAAAAAATTTTCAACTTCATAACCGTGTGACTTAAATCTTTCCGAGATCTGTAATGCGGCAGTTTTTAATTCATCTAAATTTTGTATGTTCAATTTTACGGCATCCAACTCGGATTTGTGAATTACATCTTTACTTATCCCCTTTATCACAATCGGATAGAAGTCAATCTTCAGATCTTCAATTCTTTCTGCATCAGCTAAAATTTCTTTAACTAACGGAAGACCATAATGTTTAGCGATCTTGTTTACTTCCTCTTGCGTTATGAACCCGCTGCTAAATTTGAATTTGCCTGTCCCAACTTCGGATAACGATTTTTCCATAACTGATTTTAACTTAGTGCGTTTTTCTTTCCCTTGTGAATAAAAAAGCATATTAGCTATCACTTCTGCCGGGTCTTCAGAGTTTTTGAAAATTGGTTTTTTCCATTTGGAATTTTTTCTGTAATTATCCCAAAACTCCGGGAGAGGTGCTATAACTTGAAAAACCGGTTTGTCGGATTCAATCTCATTAATTGCTTCTGCAACCGGTATCGGTTTAACCATTACCGGTTCAACGAACACAGAAATTACCGCATCAACATTGTCATCGTTTAGTACAATTTTTATTACTTGAGAAAAAGTTTCTTCATTTCCACTTGGGAGTAGGTCTATCGGATTATTTACCGTTCCTTCAGGGTGAACAACTTCTCTTAGTTTTGATTTTGTTCTTTCAGATAATTCGGCAAGTTGTAATCTTTCCTTCTCTATTTTGTCCACAAGCAGAATTGATGGACCCCCTGCATTAGTAACAACCGCAATTCTATTTCCTTTCGGAGCAGGAAAACTTTCAAGTCCTTTTGCCGTATTGAATAATTCGTTTATATTATCAACTCGAATAACACCAAACTGTTTGAGCAATCCGTCAACAACTTTATCCTGACTACTAAGCGCTCCTGTATGTGAAGATGCCGCTCTCATACCGCTCTCAGTTCTTCCCGCTTTCAAAACGACTATTGGTTTTGTAACTTCATTCAGCATCAGAAGTTTGATAAACTCCAAGCCATTGTCAAAACTTTCCAAGTACATTGTAATTATTTCAATATTATCATCACTCTGCCAAAACCTTATAAAATCATTTTCGTTAAGGTCTGCTTTATTTCCCACACTTATAAAATGAGTAAAGCGAATATCGGTAAGTCGTAGTGAATTCAATATCATTGCACCAAGCGCTCCGCTTTGAGAAAGGCAGGCAATCTTTCCGATCTCCGGTTTTTCTGCTACGAATGTTGTATTGAGATTCACACCCGGTAGAGTGTTTATTACTCCCATGCAGTTAGGTCCCACCAACCGCGCGCCGGCAGATTTGATTTTATTAACAATTTCCTCTTCAAGAAGTTTTCCTATTTCACCCGTTTCCTTAAAGCCCGCTGTTATCAAAATAATTGATTTAACATTTTTTTCTAAAAGTTCATCAATTGTTTCAAGTGTGAATTTTTTAGGAACAACTATTATTGCCAAATCAATTTGCTCGGTTATTTCGGATATTGAATGATAGCAATTGAATCCTAATATTTCATCGGCTTTAGGGTTTACCGGAAATATCTTTCCTGGATAATTAAATTTTTTAATGGTCTTTAGAATTTCATAACCA
>JAADIB010000419.1 GCA_013151565.1 Chlorobiota bacterium | reverse complement strand
TAATTAAACGAATATGAACAAAATAAACAATGCTACAAAAATAAACAGAAGTGCGGAAAACCCCGCCACTGCTCATACACTTGTCCGTTAGGCAGTATTAGAGAAATCGTATCAAAATCAAATATTTTCAGATCATTTCGTATCAAAAAGTTAAAAAATATGGTATATTTGTAACATGAAAAATAATGTTTACATATTCAAAATTGATTTAAATTGGAACTTGCTTCGGTTAGTAAGCAAAATTGATAGATTTGATGCTTCTTGGTCAAGTATTGAAAAAAGAGAAGGACAAAGTTTAAAACAGCTCAAAAATATTGCAACTGTTAAAAGCGTTGGGGCTTCTACAAGAATTGAAGGTTCAAAAATGAGCAATGAAGAGGTTAAAGCTCTTTTAGATAACCTTGAAATTAAAAAAATAGAAGATAGAGACAGCCAAGAAGTTGTAGGATATTTTGAAATTTTGGAATTAATTACAGAGGATTATGAAAATATTGAAATAACTGAAAGTAGCATTAAGAATTTACATAATTTACTGTTAAAATATAGCGAAAAAGATAAATGGCATAAAGGAAACTACAAGCAACATTCTAACGCTGTAGAGGCAGCATTGCCCGATGGAACAAAACAGATAATCTTTCAAACCACAAATGCAGGTTATGAAACAGAAGATGCAATGAGAAGTCTGATAGAATGGTATCAAACAGATAAAGAAACTCATCCATTAGTAAAATCTGCAATTTTTTCTTATGAATTTGTAAGTATACACCCATTTCAAGACGGAAACGGAAGATTAAGCAGATTATTAGCTACATTATTACTCTTGAAAAATGGATATAATTGGATACAATATGTAAGTTTTGAACACGAAATTGAAAGTCGAAAGAGTGAATATTACTTGAAACTTAGACATTGTCAATCTCAAAGACCAAATGAGAATGTTACAGAATGGATTAATTTCTTTTTTTCGGCACTTTTGAATATTCAAGAACAATTAATGAAAAAATTAGAAGTGAAAGGAACAAAAGCAAAATTGTCACCAAAAGAAAAATCAATACTTACATTTATAGAAAGTAATCCGGGAACTAAATCCGGTATTATTTCCAATAAGCTGAATATCCCTAATCCGACAGTTAAAAGAATATTAACTAAATTGTTAAATGAGAATTTAATTGAAAAATATGGAATTGGGGCTGGAACAAATTATTCGATAAAATAACACTACATAACATTGTGTATAAGCAATGGCGGGCAAAGTGCTATAAATGAAAGATAATGAATAAAGTAAACAACAATGCAAATATAAAAGTAAGTGTGAATAAATCCGCCACAAGCCATATACTCGTCCGTTGCGTTCAATTAAATAACTTGATATGAGAATCACACTAATTTTAGGTCTATTATTATTTGTTTCCTGTCAACAACCGGAAAGAAAAACGAAGAAAATGCATGCTATTTACGAATTAGCCATAAGGGTAATTGGCGAAGAAAATGCGAATAAATTTGTCTTTGAAAAAATTGATTCAACTTCAGAAAATGATGAATTTGTAATTGATTTTATTAATGATAAAATACATATTAAAGGCAATTCAAATATTGCATTGGCTTCCGGATTAAATTGGTATCTAAAATATTATGCGAACACACATATATCATGGTATGTAAAACAGATTAATCTGCCTGACAAATTACCTATTCCTGATAGTCTGGTAATTAAAAACAGTCCTTTTACTTATTCTTATTACCTTAATTATTGTACGTTTAATTATTCGATGGCATTTTGGGATTGGGAACGTTGGGAGAAGGAAATTGATTGGATGGCATTGAATGGTATTAATCTTCCCCTTGCTATTGTGGGAACAGAAGCAATATGGAAAAATACTTTAAAGCGGTTAAATTTCACCGAATCTGAAATAGATAATTTTATTCCTGGTCCTGCCTTTAATGCATGGTGGCTGATGGGAAATCTTGAAGGATGGGGTGGCCCGCTTTCTGAAGAATACATTCAACAACAGCTTAACCTACAACGAAAAATACTGGAACGGATGAAAGCTTTGGGAATGAAACCAGTTCTCCCGGGATTTTACGGAATGGTTCCCAATGTACTTAAAAACAAATATCCCAACGCTGATATTCGGGATCAGGGGCTATGGGCAGGAGGTTTTAAAAGACCCGCTTTTCTTTCACCTACTGATAGTTTGTTTAACAAGATTGCAAATATTTACTATGAGGAATTAAAAAAACTATACGGAAATGTAGAATATTTTTCAGGCGATCCTTTTCATGAAGGCGGGAATATTGCCGGAGTTAATTTGCCTATGGCAGGTAAAAATATTATTTACGGTATGAGAGAAAGTTTCCCAAAATCAACTTGGGTATTTCAAGGATGGGGAGATAACCCTAAAGATAATCTTTTAAAAGACATTGAAAAAACAGATGTCCTTATACTAGATTTGGATTGTGATAATAATCCTCAATGGGAAAATAGAAATGGATGGAATAAAAAGCAATGGATATGGAATGCTATTGTGAATTTTGGAGGTAATGTAGGGATGTTTGGTAGAATGGATGTCATAGCAAAGGAACCATATAGAGCTTTAAAGCATCCTGAGTATTCAAAAGGGCTTAAAGGAATTGGTGCGATGATGGAAGGTATAGAAAATAACTATGTAATATTTGAATTACTTTTTGAATTGAAATGGCATAGCGACAATATTGATCTTGATTATTGGTTATCAGAATATATAAAAAGACGATATGGAGCAGAAAATGATAACTTGTATAAGGCATGGCAGGTACTAAGAAATACAGTTTATGGCAAAAAATTAGAAAAAAATGGATATCAGCAAGGAACTACTGAATCTATTTTATGTGCCAGACCCTCAATAGATATTAAAAAGGTTTCAACATGGGGCACATCAAAACTTTATTACAATCCGGAAGAATTATTAGAAGCATGGACACTCTTTATAAATGAAACGGATAAGTTTAATAATAATGAGGGATTCAAATACGATTTACTGGATATTACACGTCAAGTGTTAGCTAACTATGCTCAGGTAGTTTATAATAGAATGATTGTTGCTTATAATGATCATAATAAAACTGATTTTGAAAAAGCCGGTCTGGATTTTCTTCAATTATTAAATGATCAGGATTCCTTATTAAGCAGTCATGAAAACTTTATGCTTGGGAAATGGATTGCAGATGCAAGAAAAAGAGGAACAAATGATACAGAGAAAGATTTATTTGAATTTAATGCTCGTACTCTAATTACTACCTGGTCATTCAAAAACTCCAACTTACACGACTATGCACATAAGGAATGGTCGGGTTTATTATCAGATTTTTACAAACCAAGATGGGAAATATTTATTGACTACATAAAGCAAAAACTGGACGGTAAAAATCCACAAGAACCGAATTATTATTTATTTGAAGAAACCTGGACAAAGCAGACAAATCCATTCCCTTCCAAAGCTATACGAAATCCTGTTGAAGAAAGTATAAAAATATATAATAAATATTTTTCGAAAATTGAATCTGATTATAAAAAAAATAACTGAACACAACAAAAAATATAATGCGTTTGGCAGATAATACTAATAATGAATATGATAGCAATAAATAAACATATTACAAAATTGAAAATTGGAGTGTTTATTAGTATCCGTGATGATCCGTTCAATCCGTGTTATCAGCGTTCTATTTAATTCGCTGCTTTATGAAAGAGCACATCCTTCGGTACTGCTTGGGTTTCAACACCCGGTCCTTCCCAAGTAAGTGTAAGACTTTTAGCAAGACCTTGCTGGAAGTAATCCAGTTTTATCGGATGCCAGCCCTTCTTCAGACCGACTTTGCTGAATAATTTCTGCGCTCGATGTCCGCCGTCATTATCTATAATCAATTGATCATTAATGTAAAGCACCGCACCGTCATTAGCTTCAAGTGAAAATTCATAAACCCCCGTTTCCGGAACTTTAATATATCCTTCAAAATTATAACCAAATGGTCTCTCGTCTTTTACCGCATCAACATTGAATGTTTCCATAATGCCACTGTCCAGAGTCGGATAGTCTTTCACATGCTTCGCATCTTGGATACCATCTTCTTTATAATAATACTTTATCCCCGGTTCAAGATTTTCTATATCTACTGCATCAAGCAAAACTAACTTCTTAAAATGTACTGTAATTGGATAACTCGGATAAATCCCATCAACATAACTTCTGGTTGATAAAGCTGCTGTTTCTGTTATCGTTATCGGTTTTGTGTAAAGAGTGGAATTCTCACTTACCGGACTACCATCAAGCGTGTAGTATATCTTTGCACCCTTATCGACACTCGAAAGTTCGATTGTTCTACTTTTCAAGAAGGATATCTCAGAAAAAGATACCTTCGGAGCAGAAGCATAGGTAAATTTATTCTTTGCCGAGTATGGACGATCTTCCTCCTTACTCCCCCACTCATGATTTGGCTTGCTCCCCATTTCCAATACCAGCTTGCTCCCGTTCATGAATTCAAAATAATTTATATACGATTTTGAATATGATTTGCCGTTTAACGTTGCCGATTGGATATAAGGACTATCCTGCCCATTATTCTTTGCGATGATCTCAAAATCATTCCCGTTTTCCATATGAATTATTACTTTATCAAATATCGGACTGCCAATAACATAATAATCCATTCCGGGAGTAACCGAATAAATTCCTATCGCACTTAAAACATACCAAGCGGAAAGCTGTCCGCAGTCCTCATTGCCGTCTATTCCATCAGGAGCGTTATAATACAAAGTTGACATTATTTTTCTGACCATCTCTTGTGTCTTCCAAGGTGTTCCGGCATAATTATATAAATAAGCGATGTGATGGCTCGGCTCGTTACCGTGAGCATACTGACCTATTAAACCGGAAACGTCTCTTACGTTGATCTTAGAAGGGTCAAGCTCAGTATTAAAGCATGCATCAAGCCAGCTCTCTAATTTTTTAGCGCCTCCCATTAATTCCATCAGCCCGTCAATATCTTGCGGCACAAACGTTGTGTATTGATAGGCATTAGCTTCAGTGTAATGATTTATTGTCTCCATCGGATCAAAATCGGGCACCCATTGGAAATTGCTCATTCGTCCGCGCATGAAATTAACATCTTTATCAAATACATTTTTATAAAACTCACCGCGCTGCGAGAAGTACAGATCATCGGCTCGATCAAAATCTTTTGCAAGTCTTGTCACACACCAATCATCATAACTATATTCCAGCGTTCGGGAAACAGACTGACCTTTCAGATCAGCAGGGATGAATCCGTAATCCAAGTAGAGCGGCTTCCCTTCTCTATTGGGATCATTCGCCAATTCTACCATTGCTTTATATGCTTTCTCAACGTCATAACCCTTGATATCCTTCACGTAAGCATCGGCAACAACCGATAGTGAATGATATCCTATCATAGGAGCCACTTCACCTTCTACACCGGCGAATTCCATTATCAGCATTCGCCCAGTGTGGTCGTATCGCTCAAGAAAAGTAGCGATATATTCATTTGTTCTTGTTCTATCAATAATTGTAAAGAGCGGATGCACCGCTCTGAAAGTATCCCAAAGTGAAAAAGTTGTATAGTTATCAAAATCTTCTGCTGTATATATCTTTCCATTAGTACTGCGGTATTGCTTATCCACATCCATATAAATATTCGGGTGGATCATAGCATGATATAATGAAGTATAAAATATTATGCGTTCATCTTTAGTACCGCCCTCAATTTCAATTTTGCCAAGTTCTTTATTCCATGCTGCTTTTGCTTTTTCTCTTGTTAAGTTAAAATCCCAACCGGGTAACTCGGCAGCTAGATTTTTCTTCGCACCGTCAACACTGACCGGAGAGATCGCGACTTTCAACAGCAGAGGTTTATCAGCTCTTACATCAAATCTGAAAAATCCTTTTACATTATTGCCTTTCACAGTTGTGCTGTTTTTCTGTGTCTTATTTTCATCAGTTATAGAATAATTCTTAATCGGCTGAGAAAATTCTGCTATGAAGAATATATTGTTTGAAGTATAACCGGAAATCTTTCCGTCCTTTACATTCACTTCACCTCTGCCCAGATCTAAAACAACTGTTGCTTGTTCACTATTAGGAAAAGTATATTTTTGAAGACCAACTCGTGTTGTAGTTGTTAATTCAACCGATATCTTATAGTCATCCAAAAATACTTTATAATAACCCGGTATGGCTTCTTCGTTTCTGTGGCTGAATGAAGAAGCAAAATCATTTTTAGTATTAATATTAAAATTGCCAATGGTGGGCATGAAAAGGACATCACCTTTAACACCGCTGCCTCCGCCAGCACTCCCGCTGTTGTGTGTATGACTGAAACCGTATATCTTATTAGCTTTTATATAAGGACTTAACTGCACCATAGCGAACGGTAGCGTTGGTCCGGGGAATGTGTTAGCATTTCCTACCGTACCGATAAATGGATTA
>JAADIB010000137.1 GCA_013151565.1 Chlorobiota bacterium | reverse complement strand
AGCACCGGTTCTGACTCTGCCGGATCAATTGCAGCCGTCACGGCGGATAACGGGTCATGAATCAAATAGATATAATTATCGCTGAGTGCCGATATCTGATAAATCTCGATCATATTTATCTCCTGTTTACCGTTGATTGTTTTTCCTAATCTCAAGTTGCCATAATAAAAAAGTACCTATTTTAAACATTTTTCACCATCAGATGCTTTACCGGTGGAGCTTTATCAAATTGCCTATAAATCCTACATTCTAACGGTTTGAATATGGTGCGTACCGCATTTGAAAAATCTACTATGCCGTTTGTTTACTACACGCCCAATGCCTTATATACATTGTTGGCGGTACGTGCTTATTAAAATCCATACTTTTCTTTTCGAAGTTTGAAAGCCTTTTCGCCACCCTCCATAATTAATGTAATTTCATTTTTAATTTCGGGATTGTCGATAGCTCCTTCATATTTAATTTCACCTTGGGTTTGTTGACTTGATTCTTTGTAATCACAACATAGAACAAGTTCCGCATCTCCATTGACAACTAAATTTGCATTATGACTTGTAAATATTAATTGACGTTTGTTTTTTGCAGACCATATATTTTTAATAATGTCATTTATCGCCCTATTATCAATATCATCTTCTGGTTGGTCAATCAAAAGCGGACTACCTTCTTGATTCAAAAGAACGGAAAGTAATGCAGTTGCTTGTTGACCTGCGGAGGCTTCTGAGAATGGAATTATATCTTCCATTTGATTGCCTGTTGAGTAGAAGAATTTAGGTTCAAACTCTATTTCTTGAGTCAACATTGCAAGCCAATTGTCAGGAGTAAAAAACTCCGCAATTCTTTGCTTATTTCCTTCATTTAGTCCTGCTTGTGTTAGCAGGGTGATTTCTGGTAACTCGATTGGTTTATCTTCTAATATTTTATATTCAGCTAATATTTTAAGTTCTTCAAGTGCTATTTTCCAAGATTCTAATGGGGAATTACTTTCAGTTATCTCATTGCAGATACTTTCAATTTTGTCTTTACTAATTCTAGTACCTGTGAATGATTGAATTAGTAATTCTTGAATGGACTCAATATTTATACTTTTGGTAACTTCCGCTTTAATAATACCTTTCGACAATTCTGTAAATTGCTCGGCTTGGGCATTGAGCAAATCTATTTTTTCTTGATGAAAATTGTACCATTTGATTTTCTCAGCATTGAAAGTAGTATCAGGATTGCCTAATTCCTTTATTCTTGCAAGTCTTTCATTAATAGAATCTGTTAATTCTCTCAATCTGTTTTCAAGATTGTTAATTTCTTTGATGATACTTTCATTAGCAGAAGCCTTCTCTTTAATTTGATTATAATTAATGTCAAACTCTCTTTTTACTGTATTCCACTTATTTACAGCTTCATTATAGCCTGAGTTCCCGAAAAGATGTAACGAGGAAATTGGAATAATCCTATAATAATAAAGAAATAAATACAATTTCTCTTGCATTATTCCTCGTTACAATATATACTATCGTAACGATGAATAATGAGGAGATTGTATATGGCAGCTATTGTGTATCAGACCAATAAAAAGTCCGGGGTCACTTATGCGTATGAGTCGATCTCTTATTGGAATAAGGATAAGCAGCAATCCAGAGCAAAACGCAAATGCATTGGACGGGTGGATCCAAAGACACAGAAGATTGTTCCAACAGAAAAAAGAAAAATATCGGAAAACAAGAAAACCAAACGTGGACCTGTGCCGGTCACATGGACGACTCGCTGTTTATACGGGACTACCTATCTCTTTGACCGGATCGGGGAGGCTACCGGAGTGACTGAGGATCTGAAGAGATGTTTTCCAGAGAGTTACCGACAGATCCTCTCCATTGCCTATTACCTGATCATGGAGGATAAGAATCCCCTGAGCCGTTTTCCCCGTTGGACTCTACTCCACAGACATCCCTATGGTAAGAGTATCTCTTCCCAGAGAAGTAGTGAGCTCTTCGCATTCATCACCGAGGAAGCTATGCAACAATTCTTCCGGTTTCAGGGAAAACGACGTATGGACAATGAATACCTGGCTTATGACAGCACATCTATCTCCAGTTATTCAAAATGCCTCAGACAGGTTCGCTACGGCAAAAAACAAAGATCATGAGTATCTGGCGCAGATCAATCTTACCCTGCTCTTTGGGCAGCAATCCCGCTTACCATTTTATTATCGAAAGCTGGCAGGGAATATTTCCGACGTGAAAGCACTAAGGAAACTGTTGGCCGACATAAACAGATTGGGCTATAAGAAGATCAAGGTTGTTATGGATCGGGGCTTCTTCAGTGCAGCCAACATCAACGACATGTACAGTCATCATATGAAGTTCCTGATTGCCGCCAAGCTGTCCCTGAAACTCATAAAGACACATCTTAACACCGTTGGTGACAAGATACGCAATTGGGCGTATTATAACCGGACATACCAACTTTATACCTACTCACTGCCGATAGTATGGAACTATTTCCATGATCGTCCCTACAAAGGTGACGCAATCAAAGCGGACCGTCGAATGTATCTTCATCTTTATTATTCACCGGAACGGGCACTTGAGGAGGAAAAAGTCTTTAACGGCAAGATGTCAGATTGGCAGGAAGAATTGAAAAGCGGCCGGCTCAATCCGGATAATGAGAAGCAGTATGCCAAATACTTTGAGGTGAAAAGCACACCGGTTCGAGGTACAAAGATTACAGCCAAAGAAGAGGCTGTTGCAGAGGCAAAACGCAAATACGGTTATTTTGCCCTTTTAAGCAACGATATAAAAGACTCAGTTGAGGCGCTTACGATCTATCGGAACAAGGATGTTGTGGAAAAAGCCTTCGATAATCTGAAAGAACGACTGAATCTGCGCCGTGCGGCTGTCTCATCAGAACAAAGCCTGGACGGCAAGCTCTTTATGCAGTTTATTGCCCTTATCTTTCTATCCTATATCCTGCATTCCCGCAAAAATGTAACGAGTAATTGTTGATAGGAGTAATAGTACTCGGTAATAGTACTCGTCAATTAGCCAGGATTTCTCTTGCATTTTCCATCGTTACAATGTATAATGTTGTAACGATGAGAAAGGAGGCAAAATGGCAGCAATCATATACCAGGCAAACAAAAAAACAGGCGTAATATATGCCTATGAATCAATATCCTTTTGGAACAAAGAGAAAAAGCAGTCTCGGGCAAAACGAAAATGTATTGGTAAAGTAGATCCTGAAACAAAAAAGATTGTTCCGACACGGAAAAGAATACCGAACACTTCAAAAGAAAAGACAGGCAGAGGGCCGGTTCCCATCACCCGGATATCCCGCAACTTTTATGGCGCAACCTACCTGTTTGATAAAATCGTGGAGACCCTGGGCGTGGCGGATGACTTGAAAAAATGCTTTCCCAAACAATACAAACAGCTTCTGTCTATTGCTTATTACCTTATTCTTGAGGACAAAAACCCGCTGAGCCGTTTCCCCAGATGGTCGGCAATTCATAAACATCCATACGAAAAGATAATTCCCTCTCAAAGAAGCAGTGAGGTGTTTGCTTCCATCACGGAGGAAGATAGGGAACGTTTCTTTCGCCTGCAGGGAAAGCGCAGGGTAGAAAGAGAGTATTGGGTATACGACACAACCTCGATATCCAGCTATTCCAAGTGCCTGAACCAAGTACGATATGGATTTAACAAGGACCATGAACCGCTGGAACAGATCAATCTTGCCATGTTGTTTGGCCAAACCTCTCAACTTCCATTCTATTATCGAAAGATTGCCGGACATATCCCTGATGTTAAAACCCTGAAAAAACTGTTGGCGGATATCCGTTTTATGGAGCTTGAGCGTATCAAACTGGTGATGGACAGGGGATTTTACAGTGCAGATAACATTAACGCTTTGTATAAGAACCATTTGAAATTTCTGATTGCCGCCAGATCATCACTAAAGATTGTAAAAACAGGGCTTAATTCCGAACGGGACAGGTTCAGAAGCTGGAAGCATTACAGTCCCGCGTATGATTTATACGCTTATACCATGCCGATTAAATGGGAGTATGCACAGACTCGTCCCTATAAAGGAGACACATTGAAAAGCACCCGAAGAATGTATCTCCATTTGTACTGCTCGGCAGACCAGGCTTTAGAGCGTGAGAGGGCACTTAACAAATTACTGCACAAGCTGCAAATTGAACTGGAAAGCGGAAAAAGAAACCCGGATCATGAAAAATTGTATGCCGTCTATTTTGAAGTTATCCATACTCCTGTAAGAGGCATCAGGGTCGTGGCAAAAGAAGAAGCTATTGCAGATACAAAAAAGAACTATGGCTATTTTGCTCTTCTAAGCAACGATATCAAAAATCCCATTGAAGCTTTGGAGATTTACCGCAATAAAGACTTGGTTGAAAAGGCTTTTGGAAATCTGAAAGAACGGTTGAATCTTCGGAGACTGGCGGTGTCCTCGGAACAGAGTCTGGATGGAAAGCTGTTTGTGGAGTTTCTTGCCCTCATTGTTCTGTCCTATATCAAGAAGAAGATGCAGAGTACAGGTCTGTTCAAAAACACCACGATGCAAGAGTTACTGGATGAGCTGGATATTATTGAAGGTTTTGAGCAGCCGGGTCATCAGCCTGTCGGAGAAATGACCAACCGGCAGATGGAACTTTACGAAAAGTTGGGAGTCAAACCTCCAGCCTCGTTACAATAAAGACGGGAATGCAGGTTATATTACAAAAAAGATGCAGGAAAACAATATGTTCAAAGACCATACCTTACAGGAGGTTTTGGATGAACTTGATGTCATCGAATGTTTTGAATCGCTTTTGAATCGCCGGGATGTCAGCTAAAGGTCGGAGAAACAACAAAACGGCAGATGAATCTCTACACCAAATTGGGTGTCACTCCGCCTGCCTCGTTACAATAACACGGGAATTTAGGTTCAAATAAAAGGCAAAAAGAAAGGAGTTTAAGGGGAATGAATTTTTGCCTTTTATTTGTTTATTCTCTCATATATTCCTTCAATAAATTTCTTTATTTCTTCCTCATTATCAGTTGCTTTCCACTCATCTTTAGTCATGTTGTTGAAAACATCTATATTTAAACCATTTTTGAAATTTTTACATATTTCTTGTTTCTCTAAATATTTTTCAACATCGGTATCATTATTTATTGTAATTGTTATTGTTTCTAACTCAGTAATCTTTGGATTTTGAGTTTCTTCTCCTTCTTTCTTTTTTATGTTTTCAATAATACAATTTTTTATTCTATCAGGATGACAATAATTTTCTATTTCACGTTTCGATAATTTTTTAAATTCAGCTTCGTCTGTTTCGCATTTATTTTTTATTTTTTCACACCACTTGTCTTTTCCGTTTTTGTTATCATCGCCATCAACAAGAACTGAATAAAGATTATTACCTTTTAACTTTTTAAATAGATCTAGATCAGCATAGTTTTTTAATGAACCACCACCACCTATTACACAAAGTATTTTATCTTCTTCAAGATTTTTATCTAAAACAGTTTTTGCGTAAGCATTTAAAAAATGAATATCGTCCTTTCCTTCAACGAAAATTAGATATTTAGTTTCTTCAAGTAAATTATAATCTGGCTTTATTCCCAACTCTTTAATAATCTGATCTATAATATTTTGATTACCTTTCTCATAACTTGAAATACCGCTTGAATTTTTAGTGACTAAGATAGAATTTTCACCTCCAGTAGCACCAGCAAAAACTGGTGAATGAGTAGTTAGAAAAAATTGAGCATTTTCAGAAATCTTAATAATTGAATTTAATAAATCTTCTTGAGCGGAAGGGTGTAAATATGTTTCAGGTTCTTCAATCGCAAATATTTGATTTTTAATATTCTTTTTATTTGCTAAATACTCGAAATAAGCGACCATGAGTAACCTTTTAAATCCTGTTCCTTTGTGAGAAATTGGGACATCAAAATTATGCCCTTCAAATTCTAGATTAAGATCAAACTTTTTTAATGATTTAGACCAATCAAAATCAGTTGTGGGGTTGAGTTTTTTAAGATTAGAAACGTTTTTTGTCATATATTTTCTAATTTCTTCAAATTCACTTGCTAATTCTAATTTTAATCCTTTTTCAATCTCGCTAGTTTTATCTTTGGAATTTTCAAAATAAGTTGAAATTATTGGCTTAAACTGTGATTGGAAATTTGTAGCTTGCACATCTAAATCTTGCTCTGCATCAAAAAATGAATATTCAGGCAATTTAATAGGGTATGTCTTTTCAATATTTTTTAAAAAATCAGCAAGTTCATGATATGTATTTTTTCTGTCTTTATCTTTTAGAATCTCCTTAATTTGCTCTATTCTAATTACATTCTTTTTTCCTCTTCCTGATTTTTTGGGTTCTTCACCTAAATCTGAAATTATTTTGTTTAAATCTTGCTCTTTTTTATTCCAAAGATTCTGGTATTGTTCTTCTTCAAAGTCATTGCAGAAATAATATTCAGTTAATTTTATTTTTCCATTTATAAGTGAAAAATCTTTTTTGATAGTAATTAAATTATCCGAATCTAAGGCTAAATCATCAACATCAACAGTCGGAGAAAAAGATATCTCAATAATTATACTTTCTCCCTCTGTTTTTCCTTTAAAGATATCTTTAGTATCAAATTTTTTTGTATTAAAAAAACATTCTAACGCACGTAAGATTATAGATTTTCCAGCATCATTTTTTCCTACAAAGGTATTCAAATTAGAAATTTCTAATTTTTCTGGATTTTTAATGCCTCTGTAATTTTTGATTGTAATATTTTTTATACGCATGGTAATAAATCCTATATTTCCAATAATTCCCAGTTAGAAAAATCATAAGGGTTTAAGTCTTTGCCCTGTTTTTCGTAGCACATCCACCGACCTGAAAAATCTTTTGAATTAGTATTTGCTACAATTCCACCAGTAATACCCTTATGCTTCTTTAAATATTCTTGCAATCCATCACTTTTTTCTCGTGCATCTTTAATTGTGTTTCCGCTTTTGGTGTCAAATAGTCCAATGGTGCCATTTTTTAATTTCACAATAAAATCAATATAGAAAGGTTTAGTTTTGCCATTTTCCACATATGGGACAGCAAAAAATGTAGCGTCTCTGTCTCCGTTTTTAAACCACCATTCAATTTGATCTGATTTTTCTAAATATTTAATAAATGCTTCTTCTGTTTTCCATTTGTTATCGTAATAAAATGGAAGCATTGCCGATTTTTTAGCTTTCATTTCTGTGTAATTTCCACCAAAGTTTAACATTTCGGGTAATTCCCAATCTGATAGTTTTTGTAGCTTTTCATCTCTCTTTTGTGTTTCGGCAATATACTTTTCTTTTGTACTATCAATAACATTCATAAAGTGCTGGATATTTTTTGGACTCAACACAATATTGATAATTTCAGCAAAGTGATCTACATATTCCATACCTAAACGCATTTTGAAAAAGTAGTAAATCGCTTCTTTAACTCGTCCAATTGATCTGTCTTCAGGGTAAAAAGGCGATAGATTATTGCGAACAAAAAAATCATAGAGTTTTTGTAAATCCACATCGTTTTTTGTGTCAATTTTTATATCACTTTTGATTTCTTCTTTTGTTAGCAAATCCACGCTGTCAGCTTCATAGCCAGAAATAAAAGAAAGTTCTACTTTTTGCCCTTTTATTTCTATTTTCTTTTCAAGATTATATTTTTTTGCTTCATCTAAAAATAGGATAATAAACATCGAGGCTAAACGAGTTTTCTCTCTTTGTCGCAGACGATAAACAGATTCGAGTTTGATATTTTTGTAGCTTTCAATTCTTTGGCTCGTGTAAATCGTTACATAACTTCGTGCCATATCCTCTTTGATTTCAATATTTGCCAAATTTGTATAAACAAAACCATGATTCAATATTTCTTTTGGATAATGCCCCATATCAGGTTTCGGCATTCGCATAATACGTCCGACTGTTTGAACGGAAAATGTAAGACTTTTCCAATCCCTAAAAAGGACCAAAATTTGCGCTCGCGGACAATCCCAACCAAGAGCAATGGCTTGTTTAAAAATCAATACCTCTGTTTCTTGATCGTTTTTAGCAATATTTGCTAAATTTTCTTTTTCTTCCGAAAGATAAATTGCCAATTTTCCGTTTTCAGTAGTAACTCCATGTTTATCTTTTAGATACCTTACAATTTCATCTTTAATTCTGTCTTCTTGTTGAGTTTTTCTGTCCGGTAATTGAATCAGCAAAAGCGGATTGATATTGATTTTTTCTTTTTTGTAAGTCTTGGCAATTTCAGCTCTCTTTTTTAATGCTTCTTCAAGCACCATAATGTCGGTTCCGTCTGCTAAAGCAGTTTTTAAGCTGTCGCCAGAAAGAATATTTTTAAAATTGGCATTTAGAATAACAGATTTTTTTATCATTCCTTCCATTTTTACATCTTCAAGTGGTACAGAAACAATTTCATCAGGGCTTTGAATAATTGGAGTTGCTGAAACTTCAATTGTTAGTCTTGGTGCAATATCACGAATTAAATCTTGAGAAATTTCGCTTGTGGCGTGATGATGACTTTCATCAATAATTAAAACAATTTCTCGTCCTTCTTCTTTGGTATTTTCAATAATTTTTCCAAGATAAAACTCTTTTTCATTTTCTTTTACAATCGTATTTTTGTTTTTCTTATTGATACTTTCCCAATTCAAAAATAAGATTTCATTTTCATCAATTTGTTTATCCGTTAAATCTTCAAAATTTGAACATTCCAAAGCACGAGAATCTTCATAATACCTTTCTAATTTTTCTTTACTTTGCGTATGTAGTTTTCTAGGAGCAGTCCATATAAAAGCAAGTGGAGTTGTGATTTCTCTATCATCAACAAGCTGTTTCAAATACTCCGCTGTCATTATGGTTTTGCCTGAACCTGTCGGAGCTTTGAAAATAATCTTCTTTTCTCCGCTTTGCTCAAGCAGTTCTTTACTTCTTGTGAGAAGTTTTTTAATCGCCGTATTTTGATAATTTTTTAATTGCATAATAATTTCCGTTATTTAAAAATTCTACGATACACTCGCAAAATTGCCTCTGGTATAGGTGATAATTTTACCTTGTTTTTTACATCTTCAAATTCTTCGTCAAAGGTATCATCACCAAGAGAAAAAATATAAACACTAAATTTTCCGTCTATTTTGGCAATCTCTTTTTTAAAATCATCAATAGCCAAGTGGTCATAAATAATTCCGATATATTTCTTTTTGCTACGGAAAATTTTATACTTTGCGTTTGATTTTACTTTTTCAAAAGTATCTTCTTTTACACAAAGCATTTCAGTAGCTTTTTTTGTAAGTTTGGTTTTATTGGTGTCCGTTAAATCAGCAGAAACAAAAGTTGTTTTGTAGTATTTTAGATTGCCACCAAGACTTTCAATTTGTTTTTGATCTTTTTGATCACTGTATCCATTTATTACATTTGCAATACGTGGATAACAAATATCTGTAGCAATTTTCCCACCGTTTCCATTATTGTCCTCATTATTTGTACATAAAATAAACTTTCTATTTCCTCCATCTTTATTTAATTCCAATACTGCATGACCAGTTGTGCCAGAACCAGCGAAAAAATCTAGTACAGTAATATTTTTTCTATTCCCGCCTGCGGCATCAATACAATCAATTACTGCATAAAGTGATTTTGGATATGAAAATATATTTGGAGGTAAAATCCTATTTAATATTTGTGTGCCATAATTATTTGCAAAGTATCTAGTATCATTCCATACTGTTTTATAGTTAAATTTATTTTTTGTCCTTACGATATCCCAAACTCCTCTTTTTTTTATAAATTTTGCTCCTAGTTCTTTCTGAATTTTCTCAACTGTATGCCTTGCATATCTCCATTTCCTTTCAATACCAGACGGGTCAATTGGATATACTTCTATGAGACCATTTCCCTTATTAACATTCATGTCTGGATGATAGTCGGAAGGACTAACATCGCCGAATCCGACAATTTCACCATTTTTAATTAATATTGGATAAAAACAATTTTTTGCAGCACCCCTAAGTGAGCTATCACCTGTAACATCTCTAAAATTTCTTACATCCTTTTTATCATCATCTCTATATTGATAACCAATAAATCGGCCACCTTTTGGGTATACAAAATAAGCATATTCATGTGAATATGAAAAATTTTGACCTTGTATTCCTGCTGGATTATGAACAATTGTGACGCAAGTTATATCTTTTGTTGGAAATATTTCTTTTAGTAAGATGCCTAAATTTTCTTGCTCATTGTGATCAATTGTGCAAACCAAAACCCCATTTCTAGATAAAAGCTTCTTACATTGCTTAAGACGGTTGTTCATGAAGGAAATCCACTTACTATGTCTCCATTGATCGTTTTCATCAACATAGTCATTATTGTATTTCCAGTCACGCGCACCTGTGTTATATGGCGGGTCAATATAAATAACATCAACTTTTCCCTTGTGCGTGTAATTCAAAACAGAAAGAGCATGATAATTATCACCCTCAATCAATAAATTCATCGGCTTGTCTGAATTGGTAATAATTTCTTTTGATTTTACTTCTTCTAAAACCGGCAATTCAGTTTTGCATTGTTCAACAACATTTTCCGGTTTGTCTTCCCAAACAAGCCCATATTTTTTGCGCTTGCGAAGTTGCTCAATCTCTTTGATTAAGTCGTTTTTATCCCAGTTTTTGTAATCTTTTTTTGCCATATTTAATTATTTCCATTAAGTATTTGTATTGTATTCGTTTTCCCCTTATAAATAAATCGTTTTCGGAGCGATAGCGGAGAAAACACCTTATTACCCCTTTATAAATAATCATTTTTTGCGGAGGAACGGAGCAAAAAATATCCATCTTCCCCCCTTAATAAATAAAAAACAAATTTATTCCTCTTTTTAAAAACCTATCAAAATTTCCTTAATCCAAAAGAAAAATATTTTTTGAATTGCGTATAACGGTTGTGTAAACTCTATTGTGTTTATTACACCAAATTGGCGGGCTAAACATAATTGTTTATATTTTTCTTTTATCATTTCAATCCTCCTCATTCAAAAAAGGCCATCGGCCATCCGCGTAGTTTCTGATTTTGCAACCGCTTTTTTGGATATATGAGTATGAATCTCTGTTGTTTTTGAACTGTTACCCCCAATAACTCTTGAATATACCTTAAATCAGTGCCTTATGCAAGTAAATGTGTTGCAAAGCTGCGGTGTAACATTTTGCGAACTTTATCTTTTTGCCCTTCGAGTGGCATATTAACATATAATTGCTGCGTTAGTATCTCTGAATCAGCCGGCTGCTCCTGCGTTACACTGCCTTGCACTTATACGCTACTATTGCCACTGCAGCTGCGTTTAGTGCGTAACATCAGTTATAACTTGCTTGCCGATTATTTCTGTTTTCTAATCGTTGCGGCAAAAAGCGGCAATATTTAGTTTCTTCAGTGTATCATAGGCATCCTGCCTGTGGTGAGATTATGAGCGCAGCGGCAATCTCAAGTACTCTTTTCTTTATTACTTTTTGAACGACCAAAAAGTAAGAATTTCTTTAATAAAATATAAACAACTATATTTTTTTAGATTTCCGATTAGTCCCTCAGATTTTAATTTTTAAATTCTGCCTTTTTTTCTAACTTCTAAGGACATGTTTATTGTGCAAATCTTGAGCTTCATATTTATAATATTTTTGCTAAAATATCATAAGGTTTTAAGAAATGCATCAAATTGAAGCATTTTTTAGAAAATATTTGTTATTTGGGAGTGATGAGTGAGCGAACTGGACAAACCGTATAATCCGTCAAATTTCGAGGCAAACTGGTATAAACTTTGGGAAGAACATGAGCTTTTTGAGCCGACGGAGACAGGAGAACCGTTTTGTATGGTTCTGCCGCCGCCTAATGTAACCGGAGTTCTTCATATAGGACATGCCTTAAATCAAACGCTCCAGGATATTATAGCGAGATATAAACGCATGCAAGGTTACGACGTTTTGTGGGTACCGGGAACCGATCATGCAGGAATAGCAACTCAAAATATTGTCGAAAAAGAACTGGCAAAAAAAGGAATAAGCAGATTCGATCTCGGCAGAGAAAAATTCATAAACGAAGTATGGCAATGGCGCGCCGAATATGGCGATAGAATAGTGAATCAAATAAAGCATCTCGGATCATCTCTTTCGTGGAAACATCAACGCTTTACTATGGATAATGATATGAGTATGGCGGTTAAAACCGTTTTTGTTTCTCTATATAACAAAGGTCTTATCTATAAAGGCAGTCGCATGATAAACTGGTGCCCAAGATGCTTAACCGCATTATCGGATCTTGAGGTCG
>JAADIB010000225.1 GCA_013151565.1 Chlorobiota bacterium | reverse complement strand
TTCTTTCAACAGGGGAATGGGTTTTACCGGCTTCAACTTGGAGATTAACAGATCATAGCGCTAAAGTTATTGTATCAAAAGATAAAGGAAAAACGTGGCAAGAGCGGGGAGCAGTTGATGTTCCTGAAAAAGATAGAGCCTTTGATGAGCATATGATTATAGAAAGGAAGGACGGTTCATTATGGATGCTCGTTCGCACTAAATACGGTATAGGCGAGAGTGTTTCCAAAGATAGGGGCAAGACATGGAGCCCATTAATCCCTTCTAAGATCAAACATCCAAGTGCAAGATTTTTTATCCGCAGATTAAAATCCGGGAATCTTTTATTAGTAAAGCATGGACCAATTGACATGAAAATTGGTCGTTCTCATTTGATGGCATTTATTTCAAAAGATGATGGGCATACTTGGTCACACGGTTTGCTGCTTGATCAGCGGAAAGGTGTATCTTATCCAGATGGTCAGCAAGTTGAGGATGGGACAATTTATATAATTTACGATTACAATCGAAAAACAAATCAAAATATTTTCACTGTTAGCTTCACTGAAGAGGACATTCTTGCTAACGATTGTGATAAAAGGATAATCGAAGTATTCCAGAAAAGAAAGACGATAAGTAAAGGTGGTGTTGGTCTCTAAAAACAACCTTGTTTAATTAATTATTTAAACATGCACAAATACAGTTGCCAATTTTCTCTTTATTTTACAGATCACACAATCTATTACTTGACCTATAATTGCAAATAAACAATCGATTGTTTATCTTGATTTAATAAAATATTAGAACTTACCAAAAATTAAAATTATGGAATACTGCCATGAAAAAGTTAATTCTTATCAAGACTTTTCTTCTCTTTTCTTTTTTCATCCTTTATTTTAATAATACTATTGCACAAACATCAAAAGCTTCTATGAAACATATAAAGCAGGAAGCAAAGGATCATTTCCCAAAACCTAAAAATGGCGACACTTATGTAATTGCTCATCGAGGAGCGCATATTGGAATTCCGGAAAACACGCTTGCCGCCTATAAAAAGGCGATAGAATTGGGATGCGATTTTGTTGAGATTGATCTCCGAAAAACTAAAGACGGAAGATTCGTGAGCGTTCATAATTCAACTCTCGATGCATATACTGAAGGAAAGGTAACCGGAAAAGTTGGGGATTATACTCTCGGAGAATTAAAGAAAATGAATATCGGTAAACGTGTAGGCGCGGAATGGGAGAATGAAAGAATTCCAACCTTTGAGGAAATATTACTGCTTTGCAAAGGTAAGATCGGTATTTATCTGGATTTGAAAGAGCCGGATGTAAAAGCACAAATTAGACTAATAAAACGTTTTGGTATGGAAAGGGATATTGTCTGGTACATTCCGGCTTCACACATGGATGTAATAAAAGAAGTGAAAAAAAATTGTGATGAATGTTTTGTTATGCCTGATCCCGGTCCAAAAGAGAATATTGCTAAAGTATTTAAAGAAGTTCGTCCCCGTGTTATTGCAACTGATATGGGCGAACTAAATGAAGAATATATGAAGATTGCTAAGAAGTACAGTATTAAAGTATTTGTCGATGAAGATAAAGGTACAGAAGAGGAATGGAAAAAGATTTTGAGTTGGGGAACTGACGGTATTCAGACTGACAATCCGGAGCATTTGATAAATTATCTAAAGAATAGAAAATAATGATGATGAAAAAAGAACAATATGGTTTCATCTTAATTGCTGTATTCATGGTTAACTATTTCATTGGATGTTCTTCAGAATCTAAAATAAACCGTAAGGAACTTGTAACTCGCCATAATCCAACAATAACGGAAGTAGATTCCATGGCAGTGTTTTCAGTTGGGAATGGTGAGTTTGCTTTTACAGCCGGTATTACAGGCTTACAGACATTTAACGATTACTACGATAACGGTATTCCTCTAAATACAATGTCCCATTGGGGATGGCACAGTTTTCCAAATCCGGAAAATTATAAACTTGAAGATGCAATAAAGTATTATGATTCACATGGACGTAAAGTTGGTTATGCTTCAAACCGTTCAGTTCCGGCAGCTGAGTGGCTGCGTCAAAATCCGCATCGTTTGGATCTTGGAAAGATCGGATTTATTCTTCAAAAGAGTGATGGTTCTGAAGTTAAGCTTGAGGAGTTAAAAAATGTTAAACAAACACTCAACATGTGGACAGGTATTTTAACAAGTTACTTCGAGATTGAAGATAAACCGGTAGAAGTTGAAACAGTCTGTCATAGTGATTTGGATGCCCTATCATGCCGCGTTAAAAGTCCTCTAATTAAATCAGGGCAGCTTAAAGTTGTTTTTCGTTTTCCTTACGGTTCGGGCAATTGGGGACCAGTTGCTGCTGATTGGACAAAACCTGATAAACATGAAACAAAAATTACTGCGGAAACGAAGAATAGTATTGATCTAAAACGTACACTCGATAATATGAAATACTTTGTGAATATTACGTGGAGTGGCGATAATAAAATAGTTGAAACGGAAAAACATAAGTTCATTTTATCACCAGGCAAAACTGATGTTCTGGAATTTACATGTCAATTTTCAAAAAATAAAATTATAGATGTAGTTCCTTCAGTTGATGAAACAGAATTGTCATCAGCAAATAGCTGGAATAAATTCTGGACCGAAGGTGGTGCGATCGATCTTTCAGAAAGTAAAGACCCGAGAGCAAAAGAATTGGAAAGACGAATTGTACTCTCGCAATATTTACTAAAGATAAACAGCAGCGGTTCATTTCTACCTGCAGAAACCGGGTTGACTTGTAATAGCTGGTATGGTAAACCGCATCTTGAAATGCATTGGTGGCACGATGTCCATAACACGCTTTGGGGACGGGGAGAAATCCTGGAAAAGAGTATGCCCTGGTACAGATCAATTTTACCAAAAGCTAGAGAAACTGCGGTATTTCAAGGCTATGATGGGGTACGCTGGCCTAAGATGGTTGGGCCGGACGGGAGAGAAGGTCCGTCGAGCGTTGCAGTATTTTTAATTTGGCAGCAGCCGCATCCAATTTATTATGCAGAATTATTATACCGTTTACATCCTAATAAAGAAACGTTGAAAAAATATAAAGAGCTTGTTTTTCAATCGGCAGAATTTATGGCTTCCTATGCATATTGGGATGAAAATCTTAAACGTTATGTTTTAGGTCCGCCGTTGATACCCGCGCAGGAAAAGCATCCGGCTGAAACAACTATGAATCCAACTTTTGAATTAGCATACTGGGCATGGGGGTTAGAAACAGCGCAGCAATGGCGCGTACGCTTAGGAATGGGACGTAATGAAAAGTGGCAGAATGTACTAGATAATCTTTCCCCGCTTCCTATTAAGGATGGTTTATATGTGAACGCTGAAACAGCTATGAATACATTCGGAGAAGGAGGTAAGCGTTATGGACATCCTGCCTTACTTGGCGCTTATGGAATGATACCACCGAATTCTTTAACTGATTCCTCTACAATGCATAAGACATTAAAAAAGGTTATGGAAACATGGAATTGGGATAGTACTTGGGGATGGGATTTCCCTCTTACAGCAATGACAGCTGCAAGACTGGGAGAACAAGAACTTGCGATCCAATCTTTATTAATGGATTCTAAGAAAAATAATTATTTGGTGAACGGTCATAATTACCAAACATCAAATCTACCTATTTATTTGCCAGGCAACGGAGGTCTTTTAACAGCGGTTGCAATGATGGCTGCCGGATGGGACGGCGCACCCGATATTCATGCACCGGGTTTTCCGCAAGATGGAAGTTGGACAGTTCGATGGGAAGGTTTAAAACAAATGCCATAGTATTAAAAATTTAAATTAATTATTTATTGATTTAAAATGTAAAAAGGAATAATGATTAACCGAACAAAATACTTAATAATAATAATTGTTATTTTAACAATATCCTTGAATGCACAACAAAAATTCATGCAAGTTGAAATATTTCCTTCACAAGAGGAACACACTCATGGAAGTACTATCGTTGAACTTCCAAACGGAGATATGCTTGCTGCTTGGTTTCAAGGGCACGGAGAACGGTGGGCAGATGATGTAAGAATTATGGGAGCCAGACTTCTGAAAGGAGAGGAAAAGTGGAGTAAACCTTTTCTCATGGCTGATGTTCCAGGTTTTCCAGATATCAATCCTGTGCTTTTTATAGATCAGCAGAAAACCCTTTGGCTGGTTTGGTATACGGTTATTGCTAATCAATGGTCAACCTCGTTACCCAAATATCGAATAAGTAAAAACTATATGCAGAAAAGCGGAGCGCCGGAGTGGGCATGGCAGGATGTAATTCAATTTAAGCCCGGCGACAAAACCGAAAGAGGAATTCAGCCGAATGATAAATTTGTTAGATCGGTTGAAGAACAAATCACAGTTCAGAGAGAATATGTAAAATCACAAGGCGCCGATGAAAATCAATTAAAAAGATTCGATGAATATGCTAAGGAAATGATTTACAAAGCGCGCGGTAAGGATATGATCAGAAGCGGGCAGATACGTTTAAAGGACGGCACAACTAAGAAAGCCGATCTTGGTTATCCCTATTTCAGAAGGATGGGATGGCAGACAAAAAACAAAGCTGTATTTGTAGGCGATAGAATAATAATCCCATTTTATTCGGATGGATTCAATTTTTCAATAATGGCAATGACCGATGACTTCGGCAAGACATGGAAGTTCAGTAACCCTTTGGTGGGACTAGGCAATATCCAACCTACTATGGCTTTCAAAAAGGATGGTACAATTGTAGCCTACATGCGCGATAACGGTCCGCCGCCTAAAAGGCACATGATGAGTGAGTCAAAAGATAACGGTATGACTTGGGGAGACGTTACGGATTCCAAAATTATGAATGAAGGTTCCGGTTCCGATATTGTTACTCTTGCTAATGGTCATTGGGTGCTTGCTTATAATGATACCGAACATGGCAGATACACTCTCGCTGTTTCTGTATCTGAGGATGAAGGAAAAACTTGGAAATATCTGCGTCATATTGAACTTGATTTGAATAAAGATTTCGACAAGAGAAATAAAGCATCTTACCCTTCAATAATTCAGGGTAAAGATGGAATGATACATGTTGTTTATAGCTATCAAAAATATAATACTTCCCCTTATGATGATGATACAATTAAGTATATTCGTTTTGCTGAAGAATGGATCAAAGAGGGGGATAATTGAAAAAATATCGATCTGAAATATTTGCTTCAGCAATTATTCTTGTGATAATTATCATTACAACTCTATTTCATTACTCAATTCACTTTGAAGATGCAGTGAACAATAATACTTTGACTGGATATGATGTGAGCATCTCTGTCTGGAGAATCTTGTTTGAACCGGTTATCGGGTTACTGCTTTTTTTTAACAGAGCTTTATATGCTTTGGATGAATTTCCTATTACGTTAGTTTGGGTGCTGATCATTTTTGCCGGTTATAGTATTATAAAAATGATTGTAGTTAAAGATAAGGAATTCGGAAAGAAATTCATCCTTAGACAAATTGTAAATATCCCAATCTTAGTCGGCATATGGTTTACGATTTTTGTGATAATGCTTTTTATTCCACTTCCGAATAATACAATAATAAATAATTCCCAAAATTCAATATTAGTAACAACACATTCCCATACAGAGTATAGCCATGATGGGCTTATATCACAGAAAGGTTTATGGGAGTGGCACAAACGCAACGGCTTCGATGCTTTTTTTATTACAGATCACAACAATCATAACCACACATTGGATTTTATAAGTGCACAGCGGAAAAATAAATTTCCGATTGAGCCGTTAGTAATGTGCGGCGAAGAATTTTCAGGTTCAAATCATTTAAGTCTGCTTGGATTGAAAAGGAAGTTCAGCACAAAGGGAATGGCAGATTCAACAGTTATTGATTCTGTAAGAGCTAATAACGGCGCTGTTATTGTAAATCATTGGTTTGATGGTGAGAAAAAATCGTTGCAGTATTTTAAGGATTTGGGAGTCGATGGTTTTGAGATCGCGAATTCTGCAACAGACAGAAGTTACGATAGAAAGATATATGATAAGATAAAGTCATTCTGTCAGAAAAACGGTTTAATAATGAATGGCGGTTTGGACTTTCACGGTTATGGAAATGCTTGCTCGATCTGGAATGCTTTTGATATTCCAAATTGGCACAAAATGACTCCCGAAAAAAAAGAAGATGCAATATTGAATATCATAAAAAGTCATGACCAGAGTAAGCTAACAGTAATTTTCTACAAAGACAGACCATATTACAATAAGGATAATTTATTCTTCATGCCGGTAGTGACTTTCTTTAATTATTTTAGAACGTTAAATGTTTATCAGGTATTTTCATGGATATTTTGGGTTTCACTTTTGACAATGATAAAAATTAAAGTATTTGATAAAAATGAATCTGCTAAGCGAAATACCGCTAACAAACTTCTACCGGTAGTTGGAGTACTCGGTGCTTTGTTCATACTTGCATTGGGGTTCAAATATTATTTTAGCATAAAGGA
>JAADIB010000416.1 GCA_013151565.1 Chlorobiota bacterium | reverse complement strand
AAACAAAAAAAACTTACTTCGTCACTGAGTGGTGAGGCTGTCTCAAAGCTCGAAAAAAGTCATCCCGAACTCGATTCGGGATCTCTTTTTGAGCTGTTTTCAAGGTTTTAGATGCTGAAACAAGTTCAGCATGACACTTTTGAGACAGCCTCAGTGGTCAGTGACGGCAAAAGAAATCCTCATGGGAAATGAGATAGAGGGACAAGTCATGACTTGTACTTTTGTGTTTCTCAACCCACTCCCGCCTACCGGACGGGCAAGCCTAAATCCCCTCCCAAGCCATGCCTACGGCAGATAAAAGGGGACTTCTCTTTCTTAAGTCACGTGTGACGATATTGTGAATCAACCGGTCAAGGTGCGACCTTGACCGCTTTGGTGAGTTTGATTTCTTGTCCGCTTTCGGCGGATTAAAAATTCTATTTTTTCTTTAGTCCCAAACGTTCTAGTCTTGAGCGTAGATGTCTTTCGGTGATACCAAGTTCTCTAGCTGCAGCGCTTTGATTTTTGCTATTTCTTTTTAGCGCTTCCTTAATCATTTCGGTCTCGAAAGCCTTCATTTTTTCTTCGTAATTTTTATCAATGTTGATCGGGTCTAAAACGCTTTTACTGCTGGAGTATCCTATCTGTATCGGCAAGTCCTCTTTAGTGATTGTATTACTCCTGCATAGAATAACTGATCTTTCAATTATATTTTCCAACTCTCTGATATTACCTTTATAAGAATACTTCATTAATTGATCGAGGGCGCCATTGGAGATTGAAGTAACTTCTGTTTCGTTAATCTGAGAATATTTTTTTATGAAGTGATCGATCAGCAGAGGAATATCAGACTTTCGCTCACGAAGGGGCGGAACATTAATAGCCACAACATTTAGTCTGTAATAAAGGTCCTCGCGGAATTCGTTATTCTCCAGCATCTGCTCCAAATCACGATGAGTTGCGGCAATTATTCTTACATCAACTTTCCTTGTTTCATTGCCTCCAAGCCTTTGCACCTCTCCGAACTGAATTGCCCGCAGTAATTTCACTTGAACATTCAGCGGTATTTCACCAACTTCATCAATGAATAATGTACCTCCGTCCGCTTCTTCAAATCTGCCGATCCTTGCACCGACTGCACCTGTAAAAGCTCCTCTTTCATGACCGAACAATTCACTCTCCAACAGACTTTCGGATAGTGCGGCAACATTAACGGTTACAAAAGGTTTATCGCTTCTATTGCTGGCAAAGTGAACCGCCTTAGCGATCAATTCTTTTCCTGTACCGCTCTCACCGCGTATCAATACGGTGGCTTTACTCTTGGCAACCCTACCGGCAAGATTAAGAACATCTTCCATCTTTCCGCTTTGGGAAATGATGGATTCGAATTTAAATTTTTCATGAAGCTGTTCACGCAGAAGTTTGTTTTCTTTCTGGAGTAATTTTTTTTCGCCTATTCTTTTAATCAGATTTTCCAATTCGTCCAGATCAACCGGTTTTGTAAGATAGTCATACGCACCGCTTTTCATTATACCGATAGCTTCTTCAAGTTTTCCGAAAGCTGTCATTATAACAACATCAATTTCCGGATTTATCTTCTTAACCTCTTCAAGTACTTCTTTACCGTTCATCTCCGGCATTCTGTAATCGGTTAGAATTAGATCAACAACATTCTCTTTAACAATGTCCACCCCAATTCTACCGTTGGCTGCTGTAAGAACATTATAGTTCCTCCGAGTTAAAAAACTTTTTAAGGAAGCCAGTTGCACGGCTTCGTCATCTATCAAAAGTATTGTTAATTTTTCCATTTTCAATTCCCCTATTTTTACTTCTGCGGAAGCTTGATAACAAACGTTGTCCCCTCTCCCACTTTACTTTCCACAGTGATCATACCATCATGCTCAGCTATAATACGCTGAATTATTGATAAGCCGATCCCGGTTCCTTCCGCTTTTGTTGTAAAGTAAAGGTCAAAGATCCTTTCAAGATTACTTTCCGAAATTCCGGGTCCGGTATCACTTAAAATAATTGTAACTGTTCTGTCATCATTCGAAATTTTAAGATTTATTTTTCCGTTACTTTTTATCGCATCAATAGAATTCTGCATAAGATTAATAAGCACCTGCTTTATCTGGTTTCTATCCCAGTAAACATCACCATTCCAGTTTTGCTCAATTTCCAGATCTATCATTCTCTCTTTTAACAAAATAGAATATTGCTGCTCGATATTTGAGATCAAGTCATTTAGATTGAAAAACTGTTTCTGTATTGGCTCGGGTCTTGAAAAGCGTAAAAAATTCTGAATGGTTTCATTTATTCTTTTAACTTCACTGTAAACTAAGCCGGCTAACGAATGAAACTCCTCTCCGTCTTCAACTGGTTCAAAATCCTTATCCAACTGCTGTACTATTGTTCCTATTGCATTCAGCGGATTTCTGATTTCATGAGCAACACCGGAAGCTAATTCTCCCATTGCTTTCAACTGGCGATTTCTATTTACTTGTTTTTCCAATTGTTTGATCTCGGTTAGATCTTTTATCACCAGCACTCTATTTTGATTATCATTTTCATCAATAAAATCACTTTTTGATATCAGCAAAAATCTCTTCTCACTATTTATCTCACACTCATACTGCTGTATTGACGAATTATTTTTCATTATGGATAGACAATCTTGATTCTCAATTATTTGATTAAGTTCAATTTCCTTTCCTTCTCCAGCAGATAAGCCGAAAAGTTTCTCAGCTGATTGATTGATCTCAATAACCTTACCGTCTTTATCAATAACTACTATTGCATCGCTAACACTTTGAATTATCTCGTTAGAAAAACTTTCAATTTTTTTATACTGCTTTTGGACACTTTCCAGATCCTGCTTTACAAATACCAGCGTGAATATCACCGAGGCAAGCACAAAAAGAATGATAGCGATCAATATACTTTTCCGTGTGATCCTATCATATATTAAATTTAACGGTTCCAGGGATAAACCGATTCGAATCAGTCCTTTGACCTTTCCTTCAAGCTCAAAAATATGCGCAGCTTGAAAGAGTACTTTACCATTAAAAGGCGCCACCTCCCAAGCAAATGCATTATCACTGCTCAAAGGTCTTAGGTCATCAAATTTCGAAAATTTCTTTAACGTATCAACATTTGGAGAGGCAGCTATTACTCCATTCTCATCTTCCAATGCAGAGAAAATAATATTCTTGTTCTCGGCTAATCTTCTTATTAAGATGCCCAAACCGACACGTCTTCTGAACTCCAATAATTTTTCAGCATCAAGATTAAGAACTATAGCATCATTATTACTGCTGGCGAGAGCTACAACATATCTAAAGCCTACTCCCATGCTTGATTTTCTCAGCCCTATCAATAGAGTGTCTTTTTCCCCGTTGAAAATAGGTGATAAATACTGCTGGGCTTGTAATTCAGGAACCGGAGCAAACTTCATATTGGAAGCGCTGGAATAGATCTGCTTCCCGTTTTTATTTATAATATTTATCTTAAAAAGATTATTATCTTCTGCAATTTTCTTAAGTACAAGATTGGTTATTCTATCCTGCTCTAGCAATATTCTAATAATGTTAGCATTGTTCAGTAGGCGCGCGTTCATTTCATTTTCAATTTCTGATGAGGCGTAATAAACTTCCTGCGAAGAGATCAGAATCGATTCGAGCAGTGAATGAGCCTGGTTTTCCATCAAGTTGAATAATTCATCTTTACTCTGCTGTAATTCAAAATATGCTGAAGTAACCGAAAGTACAGCAATAGAGATAAAAACTATTATCAGATTTTTTGAATTAGCTAATATGTTGTGCAAAAATTTCAAGCTATAGTTATAATTCCAATATTTTTATTATATCAATCGGTAATACTTTATTATCATTTGCAATATTCTTAAGTTTATCATCTTTTTCAACAACTTTTCTCTTTACGTAAACCACTTCCATAATGTATAATAAAATATTATGCCAAGAAAATAACTCTAAAAATACTACAAAAATAGAATTTCTGATAAATTGAAATTTAATTTACGACTATTTAGTCGATAAGCCAAACATTATGGTCGAGTTTGAAGTGAAATAGAACGCGGATCTAATGCATGCTCGCTAATCATTTTGGCGGGAATAAAACAGATCTACACGAATAAATATGTTATAGAAGCCCAACCCAGCAAACCGGGATTTGGCTTCTTATTCAAATACAATCTGTGTGAATCCGCTAAATCTGTGTTATCCGTGTTCTATAATGAGTTATTAAATTGACGGACTAAAACGTGATCTCTTTTCCGAGCGATGCCGATTTGTAAAATCCCTCCAAAAGCCGCATGGTTGAGATCAATTCCTCAACTGATGAAATCACTTTTGTATCGGATCTTACAGAACCGACAAAGTGTTTCAACTCATTTTCATAAGAGCGCTGGTAAAGATTTTTCAGATTTGTTGTTTTTGCAGGTGTATAATCCAGCCGTGAAGATTCAATTCTTCGATACGCTCTTAAAGGATTCAGATGCGCCGTACCGTCTCTTCCGTAAGTGGAAAGAGTAAATTTATCGGTCTCCGAATGAAACGACCAGCTTACTTCAAAATTAATCACTGCAGAATTTTGAAATCGAATCATTGCAATGGCTGAATCTTCAACTGTTTTCGTTTCGTGGAAATATGTTTGTACTGTTACGGATTTTGGTTTCGGATTGTTCAGCAGCCACATACTTAAGTCCAATAATCCAATTCCAAGATCGATCATTACTCCGCCGCCGGCTGAGCTTTTTTTCAAGAACCACTTTTCGGCGCTGCTTCGTTTTCTCGTCCAACCGCTTCTGATATAGAATATCTCTCCGAGTTCACCGCTGTTTATCAAGCTCTTGAGAAGCATAGCGTCAGGTCTGAATCTTGGATTCATTCCAACCATTGCAATTTTTTTATTTTTCTTTGCAGCTTTATTGATCCTTTCGGCTTCCTCTAAATTTTTAGATCCTGGTTTTTCCAGTAAAATGTTTTTGCCGGCATTCAGGCAATCGAGTGCAATTTTTTCGTGAGTATTTGTAGGTGTCGCTATAATTACTGCCTCAAGTTCATCCATCTCCAGCATTTTATGATAATCTGTGTAGCTGTTCTTTATGTTGAATTTTTCCGAGAGAACTTTATTTCTGTTTCTATTTATTTCCGAAGCGGCAAAGATCTCCACGTTACTCATCTTTTTAAGAATTGGAAGATGCACCAATTGAGCAATTCCGCCCAGCCCAATTATTCCAACTTTTGTCTTATCCATTAAGCTACTCCCTCGCTATGAGAATTTGATTCTTCAAAAAAGGTTTTTACATTATTATAAATTCCTTCAGTATCAATACCCAGAATTTTATACAGTTCTGCTTGAGTTCCATGTTCAATAAAACTATCCGGTAGCCCTAATCTTAAAATATTATTTTTATAATTCTTATCAGAAAAATATTCAACTATACCGGAACCAAATCCGCCCACTATTGCATTTTCTTCAACTGTAACTATCTTGTTGAATTTATGAGCAACTTCGTCCAGCAGTTCAGTATCCAGCGGTTTTACAAATCTCATATTGATCACCTGTGCGCTGATCCCATCGCTTCTAAGCTGCTCGGCTGCTTTGATAGAATACTGAACCATATTGCCCACAGCAAGTATTGCAACATCCTCTCCCTTTTCAATAATCTCACCTTTACCGATAGGAAGCAGTTCAAACTCTTCCTTCAGTTCAACGCCAATTGCCGAACCTCTCGGATATCTAAGCGCTATCGGTCCCTTCTTATATTCTATTGCAGTGAATAGCATATTGCGTAATTCAGCTTCATCCTTAGGCGCCATTATAACCATCCCGGGAATCATTCTCAGATAAGTAAGATCGAATGTGCCATGATGAGTCGGTCCGTCTGCTCCGACCAAACCGGCTCTGTCCAATGCGAAAACTACGTGCAGTTTCTGCAGACTAACATCGTGAATTACCTGATCGAACCCGCGCTGTAGAAAAGTTGAATAAATAGAGACAACAGGGATGATCCCTTGAGTTGCAAGTCCTGCAGAAAATGTAACCGCATGTTCCTCCGCAATTCCTGCATCATAATATCTATCAGGAAATTCATCCTGTAAATACTTCAAACCTGTTCCATCCGGCATTGCCGCAGTAATGCCAATAACTTTTGGATTATCCTTTGCAATTTTGACAAGCGCCTTACCGAATATTTCAGTGTACGAAGGCAGCCCGCCGCTCTTTTTAAGAATTTGTCCGGTAACTTTATCAAACGGAGAAACACCATGGAACTTGGGAGCGTTCTCTTCTGCCGGTTTATAACCCTTTCCTTTTTCGGTTAACGTATGAACCAAAATAGGTCCATTCATCGGTTTGATATGTTCAAATAATTCAACTAATTTACCTATATTGTGTCCGTTCGCCGGACCGAAATATCTAAATCCTAAAGCTTCGAATAACATTCCTGGCGTAACAATTGACTTGATACCGGTTTCCAGTCTTGAAGCAACTTTTCTTATTCGATCACCGAATTGATCCAGCTTACCGGTAAGTTCCCACATTGCACCTTTGAATCGGTTATACTCAGGATGAGCGATCATCTCCGTGAAGTAATTTGAAATCTGCCAAACATTCGGAGCAATAGACATTTGATTATCGTTAAGTACAACGATCAAATTGCTTTTCAGAACTCCGGAATTGTTCATTGCTTCATAAGCCATTCCGCCCGTCATTGCACCATCGCCGATTATTGCAATTACTTTTCTCTCTATACCCGCTTGCTTCGATCCTTCGGCAATACCCAAAGCGGCGGAAATTGATGTCGATGCATGTCCGGCGCCGAAAGCATCATATTCACTTTCAGAACGTTTCAAGAAACCGCTTAACCCGTTCAATTGACGAATGGTGAATAATTGATCTCTTCT
>JAADIB010000244.1 GCA_013151565.1 Chlorobiota bacterium | reverse complement strand
CCACAAAGGATACCATTCAGTTCATCGGCATTCGGATCGCCTTCGAGTCCCCTTTTTAATACTTCAAGCTCAAGATCGGGTATCCAATTAGCCGCAATATTCATCGAGCCTGGAGCACCTAGTTTAACAGCTTCCAACATATAAGGAACATTAGCTTGTAAGTATGAGAAAGGTGTATCTTTCACTATTGCAATAATCGATTTAATTTTTTCCAAATTACATTTTGTTTCTTTATATGCAAAAAATCTGCCCGATTTTGCTAATGTTTCAATTAAAGGAATTCCAAGATTATATGAACGCGGGACGGGACATTCGTAAATACCAAGTTTAGCATCTGTTTTTTCAGCAATCGTCAAGTAGTATTTTTCAAGCTCCTCATCTGAGTTATGAAAAGTCGGAACTGTCAACATAACAATTTCTGCTCCTGCATCAGCCACTTTTTTTACAAATTCAACATGCTCATCAATATTGCTGCCGAAGTTACCTGTTGCTACTACAGGGAATTTTCCATCAACAACTTTTAAAGCCTCTGTAATCAATAATAATCTTTCATCATCTGTAAGTTCAAACATTTCACTCGATTGGCAATTTGCATAAACCCCGCCAAGATCTAATGATGAGTACCATTCGAGCATTTTCCTATATCCGTCAATGTCAATGGAAAGGTCATCATTGTAGGGAGTAATTAAAACCGGCCAAACTCCTTTGTAATTTTGATTGTTCATTTCACTCATTTGCAACTCCCTTAATTAAGTGTTCTTTTTATTTCAATTAATTTCTTCATTACCTCAAATAAACTTTCGCTATATCCTTTTACTCCAAAGGCGTCATGAAGAATTTTATATAGTTTATATATCTGAGCATAAGTCTCGTGCTCTTTATCGTTCGGAGTATAGTTAGTCTCTTTTACTTCACATACCCTTGATTGAATTGCTTCAATATTTTCAAAACCATCTTCACCTTTCTTGGCAACAAATCCGCCGATAATTGCAGCGCCCATTGCCACGGTTTGTCCGCTAGCAGCTACTTCCATTGGTCTTCCTAATATGTCGGCATATATCTGCATAACCATTGGGTTTTTCTCTGCAATACCACCGCAGTTAACCAGTTTGTCGATCTTTATACCATATTCTTCCATTCGTTCAATTATCATAAGAGCGCCGAAAGCAGTTGCTTCAACTAAAGCGCGGTAGATCTCATAATCTTTTGTGTGAAGTGTTTGACCAAGAATCAATCCGGTCAAATTGAAATCTGCCAATACATTACGGTTACCATTGTTCCAATCTAGTGCGAGCAAACCAGACTGACCGGCTTTTAATTTTTCCGCTTTCTCGGTTAATACATTATGATAATCACCATCTCGGTTCAGAACATTGGAGACAAACCAATTGAATATATCACCCACAGCAGATTGACCCGCCTCAATACCAATATAACCCGGGAGAACTGAACCATCAACAACTCCGGCAACACCTGGAATATTTTTAATTTCTTTATCTTTTGGCGATGCCATTATATCGCAAGTTGATGTACCAATGATCTTTACCAGCACTCCTTCGCCAACACCGGAGCCAATAGCGCCTATGTGAGCATCCAAAGCACCGACTGCGATTGGGGTTCCTGCTTTCAATCCAAATTTCTCAGCCCATTCTAAGGAAAGAGTTCCCATAGTCTCATTAATTGTATACGCTTGATCGCTTAACGTTTTTCTTAGTTCAACAAATTCAGGCGCTAATTTTCCTAAAAATTCTTCATCCGGATATCCGCCCCATTCTTTACTGTACATTGCTTTATGCCCGGCAGCGCAGACATTTCTTTTTAGATCGGAAATATTTGTTATTCCTGCAATTGCTGCTGGAATATAATCCGAACACTCAAGCCAAGTAAAGGCTGCATCGAAAACTGTTCTATCAACATTGTAGCAATGAAGTATTTTTGAGAAGAACCACTCTGATGAATAAGCGCCGCCGCATTTTGCAATATATTCAGGACGAATTTCAGCGGAAAGTTCCGTTATCTTTTCCGATTCCTCTATTGACGAATGATCTTTCCATAACCACGCTTGAGCATTAAGATTATTTTTGAATTCATCCTTCAAAGCTAAAGGCACTAAATCTTCATCAACAGGAATGGGAGTTGAACCGGTAGTATCAACACCAATGCCCACAATTTCATCAATAGAAATATTTTTACCTATCGCTTCGGTTACTGCTGCTTTAACTGCAATTTCCATGCTTTCGAGATAATCACCGGGATACTGTCTTGCTACAAGCGGATTGTTTTCATCCAGAAGGATCCCACTATTTCCGTTCTTGTAGTTTGAAACCGAGCTGGAAATCTCTTCTCCATTAGTTAAATTAAGTACTAATGCTCTAACAGAATTTGTTCCAAAATCTATACCGAGTGCATATACATCGTTCATGAAAATTAATCCTGATTACTTGTTTTTAATTTCTTAATAGTCATCCATGATTTTATTATCATTCCAGCCCCAATTGCACACAAGATTAATCCCGCTACAAGATTGGTCATTTCCCCAATATACGTGTTTGTATGAGTGGTTGCTATCAATATCACAATTCCAAAGAAAAGGATAAAAACACCGAGAGCATTATTGATCTGTGCACTTTTTTCTTTTGCTTTATCTTCTTTAGTCATCATCTTTCCTTAAAACATTAAAATAAATAGTATGTATAATATAAAACAGCCATTACGGCTAATGCCCATATTTTAAGATTCATCCACCAGTGTCTGTTTTCAACTTCAATTCCTTCGAATATATATTCGTTTGGAATAATTATGATAAGCAAACCAATCAATATAAAAAGTCCGTAAAAGAACCATTTTGCAGATTCAACTGATACTCCAGCTAACCAATCAAAATTTAACATTTATCACTCCAATTATTATTTACTATCTGCTTTATGAACTTTATATACTAAACCATCCAATTTTTCAGCCGAATATGGTTCGGTAAAGAAAGTAACAACTATTGTAACTATAAACGCTAATACAAATGACCACCAGGAAACATAAAGGAATGGATCTTCTATAGTAAATATCGATTCGCTAAATAAATTCAGATAAAAGGCGAATGCTATACCAATCACTAAGCCCGATAATCCACCCCACTGCGTTGCCCTTTTCCAAAAGATGCCTAATAATAAAATTGCGAATAATGGACCTTGGAAGAATGATAAGAAAGTCTGTATCGCCACGTATATTCCGGGATAAAGACTACTAATAGGAGCCGTGGCAACACCTATGACTAACAAAGCAAGTGTAGTCAACTTACCGACTAGAAGATAATGTTTATCTTCAGCATTCTTTTTTATAAACGGCTGGTAAATATCTTTTGTAAAAAGTGTTGCGGTTGAATTGAGCATTGAATCGACACTTGACATTAAACCTGCAAAAAATGCAGAGAACATTAATCCTATTAATCCGGGCGGTAGTATTTTTTTTATCATCATTGGTAAAGCTTGATCACCATCTTTCAAATCAGGAAAGAGAATAATAGCGACAAGCCCTGGAAATAAAACTAATAACGGGATGAGCATCTTAAGTCCGGAAGCAAAGATCATACTTGCTTTCGCATGCCATTCATTTTTTGCAGTCAAACAACGCTGAACGATTGCTTGATTACCGATCATATATGCATTTGCCATAACAAATGTAAGTCCAAATAATATACCTGTCCAAGGGAACGGAGTATTTGAAGTAGAGGGCTGGATCAAATCAAAATGCCTCGCATATTCCGGACCAAGCGCATATATTTTTTCTACCAATGCATCCCAACCGCCAATATAATAAAAACTCAAGAATACGAGAGTAAAACCTCCAACAAACATTATAATCAGCTGCACAACATCTGTCATTACTACTGCTGTAATTCCACCGAAATATGTATATAAACCCACTACCGCAGCAGTTACGAATATTGAAAGCCAAATCGGCCATCCCATCAGAACATTCAGTAATACAGCGCTTGCCCAAAAGAGGACTCCCAGATCTACAGCAAAGAAAACTATCCAAGTAACAGAAGCAGCTGTTCTAACATATTTATTATATCTTCTCCCTAAGTATTCCGGAATAGTGTACATTCCGCCTTTCCAGAAATAAGGAATAAAAATGAAAGCGGCAAGAAGCATAGCAGGAACAGATCCAATCCAATCGAAATTCCCTACCGAAATCCCATATCTATAAGCTTGTCCGGAAACACCCACAAAATCGAGCGCCCCTATATCAGAAACTACAATTGACATCCCAATTGCCCAGAACGGTAAACTTCTCCCACCGAGAAAGTAGTCTTCTGAAGTATCAACAAATCTTTTGAAGTAATATCCTAACAGTAGAATACCTATCAAATATGCTATCACAACAAAATAATCTATTCCAGCAAGCATATAGTATTTCTCCTAATTATTCACAAAAATTATAATTTTTAGCTATGCTCGTTTAATCTTTGATACAAAGCCAAAAGGAAATCTCTATTATCAGCAGACAGATATTTCATTGTTCCGCCCATTCTGCTGAAAGTTTTTAAGTATCTTAAATAGTAAGCCGGATCTGTGGCAGGCGGTTCACCGTCAGCCCAATCCCAAGTACTTTTTGCTAAATCAACAATAAGCATATAATGATTATCAATGTGCTTTCCCTTCTGAATATGAACATTCTGTGACATGGAAAGGGATTTTTCAAATATCATCGGTGACATTACAGCAGAACCAACGGACATATAAACACCATTTTCGAGCTGATTGATTTGATTTGCAAAAGTTAAAAAATCACGCAATGCTGTTCTTCCGATAGCAGCGCCGTGATTAAGCGGATGGGTATATATAATATCATGTCCGATCATCGGGTGCCCCGTAAATGGGATGTGTAATCTGTATGCAGCAGCTTGAACACAATATTGTTTATATGGAAACGGTATTTCCATCCAGCCGGATGGAAGATCAAACTTTTTTATTGTATCTAATAAATCCAATGCAGCAGCAGTTTTTTCCGGGTTTGAATAATAATCTTTTACGATCTGATCAATTTCTTCCTCAGTTGGAATTTTAAGACCGCCGTTTTCTATCATACTGCCAACCGATTCTCCATAACCTTTATCCTCAAATGCACCTACTACTAACGCAAGATTGATGTATTTACCAGTTTCATCCCAGATACCAAACTGTCCCATGTTCACATTAGCTTTAACATCTTCACTACTGACACCTTGATAAGCAAATTCCCAATCATGGATAATTCCGGCGCCGTTTGTCGCCAAATGTGTGAGCCATCCTTCTTCCATTAACTTGATTATTGTTGGCGCCATGCAGTTTTTTATTGTATGCGCCCCCATGGTTAACATTACAGGTGCGTCTTTCTCTTTAGCCTTTATTATCCGTTCAACTGTATCGTTAACAATTTTGTTAAATATTTCTGAATCGTTTGAAGGTTTTTGTGTAATCGGGATTTGATCTTTTTCGATATTGACTTTATTATATCTTTCGGAAAGAGGTTTAACATTTAAAATGCTTCTATCAAATCGAGGATACGGCATAAATTTCACCTAAATCATTAAATTTCAAGTAATTAAGTTAGTTTTTGAGTGTGTTTTTATTCTTAGACAAACGAATGACACAATCGATTGTCTAATTTATAATTACTATAAGGAATAGTCAAGTTAAATTTCATTTTTGATGTAAATTAATTAAACTTAAATTTTATAATTACATTCTGAATAATTCTAAAATTGTTGAATATCTTGATCGTTTTTAGAAATATAAGTCTTTAATTTTTCATATCTTACAGCGTTACAAATTCATATTTTTCACTCAATCTACTTGATTTTTTAACAAAAAGAGATAAAAGGCTTACAATGAAAAAATTAGTTGTAGTTTTATTTGGATTACTATTTATCATTTCTGCATGTAGTACCGAGAAAACAAACACTATGAAACTTGCAGCCAACAGCGGTAATGCGGGATTTAAAGACGGCAATCCCGCCGATCTGAACAATCATCAAATAAAAGTTTTGGAATTACAAAAATAAGGCATAAGAAATGAATAATTATTCAAGATACGTCTTAAGCATACTATTATTACTAACAACTTTTGTTGCAGCACAAGAATTTGACACAGAACGAATTCCAATCGGTGACAGAGCAAGAAAATATAATTTCTGCTCTGTTAAGCTTGATAAGATTTTGAATACGAAATCGAACAAGGGATTGACTCTTGATGATTTGATATCAGAGTTAGGAAATTATCGAATTGTGATGATCGGGGAAACACATACCAATCAGCTTCATCATGATGTTCAGCTTGACATAATAAAAGGATTAACTGAGTCTGGGAAAAAAGTAATACTGGCTTTGGAAATGTTCAACCCAAATCAAGATGAAGCGCTTGCAAAATGGAGCAGCGGAGAAACTGACGAATCAACTTTTATGCAGCAGACAGACTTTCTTGTAACTTGGAGTCACAACTACAGATACTACAAAGCCATATTTGATTACACACGTGAAAAACATATACCTATGTACGGAGTAAACGTCGAAAGAAAATATGTCTCAAAAATTGGAAGAGGCGGACTGGCAAGTTTAACACCGGAAGAAAAAGCTGCT
>JAADIB010000320.1 GCA_013151565.1 Chlorobiota bacterium | reverse complement strand
TCTCAGAGGGAAATTGCATTGGGAAGGTGACATTGATAAAATGAGAACTGATAAATCATGGTTTTGACTCGATAGTTTTAATTATTACTACCATGGTGGTACTAACTAAAAGTATGCACTAAATAATTCCGGCTATTCTTATGAACATTATTATACTCACAGAAAAAGATCAGATAGAAGACAACATCTATACAATTAATGATGATAGACTTTTACACATATTAAGAATATTTTAAAGTCTGACGTAAATGATGTTATAGAAGTTGGGTTGTTGAATGGTCCAGTAGGTAAAGCAGAAATTATTGAATTTGATAAAGATCAAGTTAAACTGAAAATTATAAAATTAAATGAAACTAAAAATTTAGAACCGCGAATAGATATTATTTGCGCATTACCAAGACCACAGTCACTTAAGAAAGTATTAACCACCGCAGCAACAATGGGTGTGCAGAATTTATATTTGATCAGATCGGAAAAAGTGGAGAAAAGTTACTTTCATTCACGTTTACTTGAAAAAGAGAACTATACAAAATATTTGATCGAAGGGCTGAGCCAAGGTAAAAGAACACAATTGCCGAATATTTCAATACATAACAGATTCAAGCAATTCTTTGAAGATCATTTCCCAGTAGAAGATAACGAAACGATCAAACTGTTAGCTCATACTACTGAGAATATTTATTTGAATCATCTGCAAGTAAAGAAAAAGCGGCATTACGCTATAGCCATTGGACCGGAAGGCGGTTGGAATGATTTCGAAATACAGTTCATGGTAAAAAACGGTTTCCGAGAATTTAAACTATCGCAAAATATCTTACGAGTTGAAACAGCAGTCACTGCAGCCCTTGCACAGCTTGAATTGCTTAACGCTTAGAAAAATTATTGAGCACCGGATGTGTGGAAGTATGGTGGGAAATAGATATTAAGAACTGTAAAAGTTTCTACCGAGCTAATGAATGTTTTAGAAATTCTTTGTTACCATAATTTTGCTCCGCTGGAGCTGTAATTGGTTCTGCTCGAATGGAATTATAGTAAATTTATTACCCCAAAATTATTTAAATTAAATATCATTCCACTACCAACTTTTAAGCAGCTAAAGGGTCTATAGTTGTAGGTCGATTATTGCATACTGATAAAAAACATATTGCTGAGTTTACACTGATCTATAATCAATTTAAAAAGAGGATTTATAATTACGTGCATAAAATGACTCTGAATAAAGAAGTCTCGGCAGATATCACACAAAATGCTTTTATGAAACTATATGAAAAGTATCATTTGATAAATGATAAAGATTCAGTTGCAGCTTATCTATTTAGAACAGCAAGAAATGATGTTTTTAAGTATTACAGAAATAGAAAGGTTGTTAACAGCGTTACGATCCCTATCCAGGAAGACTACGCGATTAAAGATGATTTTGATATTAGAGAGAAAATTGAACTGGATGAAATTCATGATCTAGTTATGAAAATCCTCAATGAAATTCCATCAGAACAGAAAGAAACATATATTCTGCGAGAGTTCGGAGGACTTAATTACTGCGAGATTGCAGTGCTTACAGATGTTGAAGAAAAAACAGTTAAAAGTCGATTGTTTGAAACAAGAAGAAAGTTAATCAATAAATTGAAAAAAATAATTTGAGCAGCAACATGGAAGACAAAATATTCGAATTTATGAACCGCTATTTTGATGATGATTTAAATAGAGAGGAAGAAATTTATTTGTTCAGCAGATTATCTAGCAATGACCAAGCAAGAGATGATTTCAAGGCGATGAATTTATTGAGAGAATCAGCCAAAAGCTCAATGGAAGATTTTACATTAGAGTTAAATAATAAAGCATATACTCCAAAGGAACAAAAAGAAAAGAAGCAATTAACATTCACTTTTCATGTACCCACGGTTATCGGGTATGCGTTTTCCATTATTCTCCTTATAATTTCGTTGTTAACTTACAATCAGTCGTTGGAATATAAAAAAGATATTAAAATGAAAGTTCAGCAGATAAATTACCAGAATAAATTGCTGGAATTAATGTTCAACAGTTTCCCTCAAACAGAGATTAGAACTACTTACAGTAAAGACACTATAATAAAACCAAAGAGTTGAGGCTGATATGAAAGAAATATTTTTTATAGTATTCTTATTAATAATTCTGTTTAGCTGTCAAGAAAATGCTCCTCAGGTTGAAGTAATTCCAAAATATGATATTGAAAATGAAAAAACGTATTTGCCGATAGATAATAAAGACAAAAAAGAATCTTTCATTATTTTTATTGATAAAACTCATGAACAGCTTGATTCACTTACGCGGCGTTTAACAAGAGCATTTAAATATAAGATAAAAAACGGTGAGTATAACTATAGATTATTCATAGATGAAAAAGGTAAACTAGACAAAATTAAAATATTGACGAGCCACGATGAATCGTTCGATAAATTTTTAATAGAGGATATCAGTACGTGGGATTTTGGTCAATATTCTGTAAATAGTGATTATCATAAATATTATTTTGATATGAAGATAAATCTAATAGGTTATGATAACGGATCACTTAGTTCATTCAATATGCGTCTTGTCCCTTATTATCCTGAAGATGAATTTCTTGTTAAACCAGAAATTAAACCAAAAATTATTGGAGGATTAAATTCGATTCAAAATAATTTAAAGTATCCAGAAGCAGCGAGAAAAGACAGTATAGAGGGGAAAGTGTTTGTGCGTGTATTTATTGATACAAACGGAAATGTTACTGATACTGATGTGCTTTATGGAATTGGGGGAGGATGTATGGAAGCAGCAGAAGAAGCAGTAAGAAAAGTTAAATTTATACCTGGATACCAAAAAGGGAAACCGGTAAATACACAGATTACTATTCCAATTCTATTTAAATTGGGGTCGAACAAAGAGTATGCAAATTATATTATTTATATTACTTCAGTAGAAAGTAGATCAGAGATCTTATTTAGGATTTCGGATTTGACTACTGTTAGCAATCTAAACTACAGAGAACTAAATACACCTTTTGAAATACATTATGATTCTCTTGATATTGGAACTTGGTTAATTGAGCAAATAAGTAAGGAAGGAATATTGAAATTGAAAACCAAAACTTCTGGTGGTCATGTAGAAGGTAAAGGAAGAAAAATGATTTTAACAAAAGAATATGACAAAGAAAGTATTAGCTGTTGGAATAACTAATATCACTACTTGTCGTTTAATGTTTTTAAGAATTATTGCAAAAAAAATATAAAATTAAGTAAGTCACTAATTAAATAGTTTAATATCTTAAGCAGTAAATTACCATTATTAATTTGAAAGAGGACAACTTATGAAAACAATAATGATAGCATCTTTTCTTTTTCTTTCGACATCTTTTTATGCGCAGCAAGAAGGATCGCAAGACAGCACCAATGCAAAACCATATTTAAGTAGAGTTACAGTTGAATTAGATGCTACTAATACTAATGCAGAGGGAAGTGTTCTAGATATGGAGCTTTTCAGAATGCTAAGCGATTCATGGCCAGTGTCAAAGATGACTACAGTTCTTGATGCAAAATATAATATGCTTCATGTTACTTTTAATTTTAATGATAATGACACCTTCATTAATTGGTATGAGGATGAAGAAACAAAAGAGATGTTCAAAATGATATATGAAAAATTTGGTGATTATAACATTGTAATTAATTTCAGTAAACAAGTAATTACTAGATAATATTTTTTTATTTTTGATTCTTCAAAACCTATTGTAAGTTTAAATACAAATTTGTCATAACGTGAAAGGATTAAGTCTTATTTTACTTATTGAGAGTGAACTATTAACTTATTCTTGAAAATGCTTTTCCACTTTTACATATTTTATTAGTGATGAGTAAATTTTATAAATACATTTTCTATAAATTGTATCGCTGGTCAAGCGATGGATGGGAACCATATTTTCCTCAATTTAACTCTGTTTTCATAATTTCTCTTTTTCCATTATCACATGTTTACTTAGTCTTGGTTTTACTAAACTATTTTGGAGTTGAGGAATATAGTGCTCAATATCTTTATAGCCCATCTGCAAAAATTCTTATTATAGTTTTCGTTTCAATATTTTTATTTAATCATCTCTATTTCTTTTGGATCAACCAATGGAAATCCATTATTGAATATTTTAAGAAAAACGAAGTTCCATCTAAGATGAAGACTATTTCTAATATTTATATGATCTTTTGCGTTACTAGTTTTGTGATAGTTTACTTTTTTGACTTTTAAATTCGAAAACTGCTGTATCCTTGTAACTGACTGATACTTGAGGGTTGAATGTGGGAAATTGATTTTTCATTTTATTATTAAAGCATTCCGAACATCAGTATTTTTATAAGACTCATATAAATCAAATCGGGCAAGGGAGCAATTAAAAATGAAACATGTAAAACTTACTTTAGTACTGCTTTTTCAATTATTTATCGTCGCAGCTTTTTCCGGTAATGAAATATATGCTAGTGAAAAGGGAAAGATACTTGCTGATCAGTCTGTTATAATGAAAGACGGTACAGCTCTTGCCACTGATATTTATATTCCAGCCGGAGAAGGACCGTTTCCCTGCATCTTGATAAGAACTCCTTACAACAAGAAAGGAACCAAGGGTGATTGTGAGTGGTTCCAGGAGAAGGGTTTTGTAGTCGTTACCCAGGACTGCCGCGGCAAGTACGGTTCGCAAGGTAAATTCTATCCTTGGATTCATGATCGTGCAGACGGTTTGGAAACTTTAGAGTGGATACGCGGACAGGAATGGTTTAGCGGTAAGATAGGCACATGGGGAGGGAGCTATGTAGGATACACGCAATGGGCGATCTCGGACCAGGTTGATGTTATTACTCCATATGTAACCGGCGCTGATATGTATGATCTTTTTTATCCAGCCGGTATTTTCTCGCTCGGTCTATCATTCTCATGGGGTTTCATAGTTGATGCACAGGAAACTAATTCTATTCCTCCCGAAAAGTCTAAAGCAAGTTACTCAATATTACCTCTCTCAGCTGCCGCCGAGGAAACCATCGGAAAGAGATCAGAGTTCATGGATGATTGGCTAAAGCACGAGAACCGCGATGAATACTGGCAATCGCAGAACCATCGGGGGATTGCTAAAGCAGATGTTATCTCAATAGCAGGTTGGTACGATATATTTCTTCTTGATCAGTTAGCCGATTTCGAAGCTTTGAACTCAAACAGAAATGATGACCGTTTGATCGTCACTTATTTCCGTCATGGCAGTCCTGCTATGAAGAACGATTATGGAGGTCCGACTAAGACTGGTGAACCTGGTTTACTAGCCAAGCAATATCTTATGAATCATCTTCAAGATGAACAATCAGAAATTTTTGTACCTCCATTTAAGGATACAAAGTACAATTTATTTATTATGGAGAGAAATGAATTCTACGGGGCAGATAACTGGCCTCCGAAAGCTGCATCTTTTGTAAATTATTATTTTGGTCCCAATGAGTATATATCCACGACTATCCTTAATGATAATACATCGCTTACATACAGCTATGATCCTGCTGATCCATACCCAAACTTGGGTGGAACAGCCATTGGCAAGAATGTTGGACCCGCCCTACAGAATAGTAATGTAGATCGAAAAGACCAAGTTGTTTTTGAATCATCCGAATTGGATTCATCGCTTGTTCTGCTTGGGCCCATAAGCGCAACGTTATATGTTAGCAGTGATGTAAAGAGCACAGATTTTTATGTGTGTCTGCAGGATGTTTTTGAAAATGGAGATATTGTCAACATACAGGAGGGCGGAGCTAAAGTAAATTTCGACAAAGATGAGATCGAGCAAATTGATGTTGATGTTTGGGCAACCGGTTATCAGCTTAATGCCGGACACAAGTTAAGAGTTGTTGTATGCTCTAGCTGGTTTCCAAGATATAACCGCAACCTTAACACCGGTAAACCAATTTTTTCTGCTACTGAAATTAAAGTCGCTCGGCAGGAAGTTCATTTTGGTCCAGAATATCCTTCTCATATTACTTTGCCGGTTCTGGATTTGAAATAGATAGTCTATATAAGTGTTAGGTATAGTTTATTGAGTTATTTATAAAAAATATGAGATGAAATTTATATATTGCTAATATAATATAACCGTTAAAAATGATGGAACATTATAACATTCAGCTACTAAACAACTGAGAACAATATGATTGATAACCCTTTTAATATTGTAAGAATCATAGGCATTTTGACCGTGGGAGCTTATCTTATTTATCGCTTTCAACTTTTCTCGTTGATCAAATCAACTTTCTTCAGCAGGGGAAAAAATAGATTGGATAATGATATATCTGCTAAAGTGGAGCACTACTTATCAATACATGATTCTGTTCTTGCTGATGAAAACGAAATATCTTCCGAACCGGTTTCCGCAGAACCTCCTAGATTCCATATCTTGAAAGTACTTAAGAATGAAAACCTCATTACTCTTTATTTTGCAAATCAAGGAGGGGATATTTTCAATATTGAAGTTCAATCATCAGATATTCCAATAATTACAATAGAACCTGCAGAAAAGATCCTAAACAAAGATAGCGGTGATCTCAAATTTTATATTGATGATAATGTTAGTGATAAAATAAGTTTTGAATTAATTTATTCGGATAAACTCAGCAATAAAATGACTAAAAAATATTTATTCTCAATTGAAGATCAGAAGTTAGAAGAGATTATTATATAGAAATACCGGTAATAAAAAAAATAATCATTTGGATTACAGAGAAATTCACATAAAAAATCCTATTACGAACAATAGCATTGATCAATTAATTGATGATATCAAATCTTGTAATTCATCACTTCTTATGATAAATATTGGCGCACATAATTTTGAGAGTATTGAAGTAATCAAGGAATATCTGA
>JAADIB010000064.1 GCA_013151565.1 Chlorobiota bacterium | reverse complement strand
TTAAAGTATTCTTTCGATATTCTGAATCTGAACAGAATACAATTGCATGTTGCCGTAAATAATCCAGCCGGAATAAAGATATATAAAAGATCAGGTTTTGTCATAGAAGGAACCCTCCGTGAAGCCATGTATCATAATAATGAATATGTTGATTTTTATGTAATGGGAATATTGAGAAAGGATTATTATAAAAATAAATTAAGATAATCCGAGATTGTGCAATAGAAAAAAACGATGATGTTCAAAACAGTTGTGAGATAATAACCCCGATAATATTATTTACCTCTCTGTGTGACTTTGTGCCTTCTTTGTGTTCTCTGTGACCTAAAAAAAGCGTTACACGGAGAATCTCAGAGAAGACACGGAGATTCACAAAGAAAACTCAATAAAAAAGCCCAGCCTTTATTCAAAGCCGGGCTTCTTAATTACATCACTAGCATCCAGTATCTAGCAAACCAGTATCCAGTTTATTTCAGCAATGTCATCTTAACCGATTTGTGGAAGTTGCCATATCTAAGTGTATAAATATAATTACCGCTCGCAACTTTTTGTCCGGCATTGTTAGTGCCATTCCAAACAGCTTGGTGATTTCCTTTGGCAAGTTCTTCATTATCAATTAATGTTTTAACTTCCCTTCCGAGCATGTCATAGACAATAAGGGAAATCTTTTTATTAACCGGAAGCGAATAGCTGATTGTAGTTGTGGGGTTAAACGGGTTCGGATAATTCTGCTCCAGCACATAATCGTTTGGAGTAACAATATTCATATTTACATCACGTAATCCGGTTCCCGGACCATACTCCAATACTCTGATTTGGATATTACGATCGTTAAAAACCATTGATGAACTTTCATCCCAAGCAGAACCGTTCCATGTTTTAGTGATAACTTCAACAGAGTCATATTCATCCGCTTGATAAGAAACTACTAGTTCCGGTTTACCATCGTTCCCTATGATGTCGCCTGAAGTCATTTTCATTACACCAGGATTTGCCCATGCAGCGTATGAATATTGTGTATCAACAACACCAGCAGAATCACTGATAGTGATTGTCTGCCATTCCCAATTTGATTCCGGTTCACCACCGTAGTAAAACATAACATCATAATTATTACCATCAAGAATATCACCTGAACCATTGTATTCAATAGCAACAACATTTTCGCCATAAAATCCGCCCACAAGAATTTCATCACGACCATTATTATTCAAGTCAGCGGCGTAACATCCCCAGAACTGAGCAAGGCTGTCACCAGTGTGGCTAAGATCCCAACGCTTTTTCAAAATTGAAAATTTAGTTGAATCATCCCATACATTTACACCGTCAGCGCCTTGAGGTTGACTGACCAACGTAAGATCATATGTGGGGTAAACAAGACCGGCAATTTCATCTTTTCCATCACCGTCAACATCTGCGACAGCAACACCCATAAATCCAACACCATCGGTTCCACGTGTTTTAAGAAATTCATAGTATGCCGGTCCATAAACATTTCCATCCGGATTTGGTTTGGGATAAGTATAAGTGTTTGCACCTGTCGGATCGATTGAACTGAATGAATAAAAGTTCCAATTGTGATCAACAATTTCCATCACTCCGTCGCCATCAATATCAGCCGGAACAGAATGCCATGGTGAACCGCCAGTAACTAAGCTGGTTGCATCTGTTGTTGGATCACCGCCCTCAACTTGCCATGAAGCAAATCCGGGAGCATTTCCGTTAATTGAAAGGATATAAACATTATTATCCTTATTTGCCATGATCAATTCGCTTTGACCATCATTATCAAAGTCTGCAACAGTTCCGCGCTCTCTATCCATACGGAATTCCCCAAACCCGTTGCCGGTAAAGATGTTTGCAGGAAAATCAATAATAGTGCTTGTTCCAAAATCATTATCGGAACCTTGATACTCATACACTTGAAGTCCTCCCTCATATCTCGGGCCTAATGGAAAGATGATTTCTTGATTTCCATCGCCGTCTAAGTCACCGCTCTGTACCCATCTTGGAGTACTATTTGGATTTCCATCCTGCACATTTGCCGGAGAAGACCAAACTAACTCAAGAGTTTCGCTATCGGCATATTCGAGTACATGAACCCTTCCGCCGTTTGAATAATCAGTAGCAAGAATTTCCGGTTTCCCATCACCGTCCAAATCTCCTCCAATATAAACCGAACGGACACCTCCGCTAAACCATGGACGAAGTGAATCAGATTGATCTTGAGCACTTCTGTTAAAATAGGCTTTGCTGCTCAACTGTGCAAAAACAGAAGCCGAGCCTAATACTAAAAATAAAAGAATTATAAATGATTTTCTCATAGTACCTCCTTAAGTAATTATTGAGAAATTGTGTGTGCTATTTTTAATGTAATGATACCTTAAACAAACCAAGATCATAATAAGATATTCTATATTTTATTTGTGCAATAAACTTAATAATTTATATAATAAAAAAAAAGGAAGAAGGCTGTATCAATTTCATTAGTATTACCCCTATTAACCACAACAAGGTGAAATTTGATACAGCCTTAGAATAAATTTGTTCTCATATTGTACAATATTTATTCACCGAAAGCATTCAGATTTTAATCCATCATCATTCTTAAGAAAGACGAACTATCATCATCTTCAAGATCATCATTGTCTGAAGAATCATTCTTAAAATTAAATCCGGTTTGTGTATTAGAATCCTGCTCTAGTGCTTTCTTCTGGATCCTCATGAATGTCGGTACTTCAAGATCGGCGTTCTCATCCAATTCAAAATTACCTGTTATGAAACCGGAAGCAATCTTCTTCTCAGACTTTTCTTCTATTTCAGAAGAAACGCTCGGCAATATTGTTTGGTTAGCGCCGCCAGGCACATTGAAGCCGGTTGCGATCACGGTATAAGAAACATACTCGTTCATTTCTTCTTTCTGCACTAATCCGAAAATGATATTTGCTTCTTCTCCGGCTGCATCATATATAATTTGATTACCTTCGTTTATCTCTTTCATGGTAAGACTTGATGAAGCAGTAACATTGAGAAGAATATTCTTAGCGCCTTTAATGCTAACTCCTTCCAATAGAGGTGAAGAAATTGCTTTCTGTGCTGCTTCTTCCGCACGGTTCTCGCCGCTTGCAATTCCACAACCCATCAAAGCTTCACCACTAAGGTTCATTACCGAACGTACATCAGCAAAGTCAACATTTATAGTACCCGACACAGTAATGATCTCGGCAATACCGCGAGTAGCTTCGTGCAAAACTTCATTCGGTTTGTCAAATGCTTGAAATGCACCGGCTGAATCATCAAGAATATTCAATATTCTTTCATTCGGTATCACTATTAAACTATCAACATATTGTCTAAGTTCGTTAATTCCTTCTTCAGCATTCAGCATTCTTTTTTTACCTTCCCATCTGAAAGGTTTTGTTACAATACCGATAACCAAAGCGCCAAGACTATTGGCTATTGAAGCTATGATCGGCGCTCCTCCGGTTCCGGTACCACCGCCCATTCCTGCAGTAACAAAAACCATGTCGCTGCCTTCCAATATTTTGGTGATCTTTTCTCTGTCTTCTTCAATCGCTTTTTTCCCTACGTTGGGATCAGCTCCGGCGCCAAGACCTTTGGTCAGGTTAGCACCTATTTGAATTTTATGATTTGCACTGCTTGTTTCAAGTACTTGAGCATCAGTATTAATAGCAACATACTCTACTCCCGAAAGTCCTCTCTTCATCATACTTTCGATAGCATTGCAGCCGCCACCACCTATACCAACTACTTTTAGTTTAGCCGACAATAATGGTTCTTGGTCGAGTGTGGCAAATTTAGGCATAATACCTCCTTGTTGTGGTTTGTTTATAATTCATCAAAAAACTCTACTATTTTTTTAAATACACCGGTAATATTGAATGAGCCGGCTTTTTTCTTAACGTCTAATCCTTTCCAGGTATCACTGGATTTAGTACCGGGAATTCCTTTTATCAAACCGGATACTGTTGCAAACTCAGGACTTCCAATTTCATTTGATAGACCTTCGTCCAATTCCAGCGGAACTCCGATTCTGCATGGTAATCCAAGTACACCTTCCGCCAGATCTGTGCAGCCTCTTAGTAATGAACCGCCGCCGGTAAGAACAACTCCGGCTTTAATTTTACTCTTTAATCCTGATTGACGCAGTTCATTATCGATCAGTGCGAAAAGTTCTTTCATTCTTACACTGATTATTTGAGTAAGGAGCGTAACAGGAACTTTAACATTTCCTCTTGCACCGACACCTTTTATATAAATATTTTCATCCTTTATAATCGCTTCCTGTAGCGCATATCCGAAATCTTTCTTGATCTGTTCCGCATCAGCGCTAACAATACCAAGGGATTCGCGTATATCGTTAGTAACTTGATTACCAGCAATACCAAATACTTTTGTATGCTTGATGCTTTTGTCATGGAAGATCGCAACGTCTGTTGTACCTCCGCCTATATCGATCAACACCACACCAAGATCTTTTTCGTTCTCTTCAAGTACGGAAATACTTGACGCAATAGGCTGAAGGATATAATCATTAACGATGAAACCGGCTTTTTCTACCGACCTTTTGATATTCTGTATTGCCGGTACCGAAGCAAGCACAACATGGTTTACCGCTTCCAATCTTGATCCGCACATCCCGATCGGATTTTCAATTCCGCCCTGATGATCGACAAAAAATTCTTCCGGAATTATATGAAGTATCTGTCTATCAACCGGAATTTTTATTGTTCTAACATCAGCTTTCAAGCGGTCAAGATCCTCTTGTGCAATTTCATTATCCGGGTTACTTATTGTAACATAGTTTCTATGACGAAGACTTGTAATGTGTTCACCGGCAACACCAACATTCAATTCTTTTATATTTATTCCTGCCCTGTTCGATGCAATAGCCATTGCTTCGCTTATCGCATTACTCGTTTTTGCTATGTTAGCAACTAATCCTTTATTTAAGCCGTCTGACGGTGCTACTCCAAACCCTAATACTTTGAGTGAGGTTTCCATTTGCTCAGCAATTACTACGCAAACTTTAGTAGTTCCAAGATCCAATCCGGCAATTATATTCTGTTTCATGAGTTTCTTCCTTTAGCACCATCAAAATTTTCATCAGACTTTCCTAAGTAAATATGCTTCGAGTATCGAAGGTCGATATAATCCAAACCGTTTAATAATAATTTTTTATCAAGACTCTGAACCAATTGATCTAAATACATGATCTTATCAATCTCGTTATCCCTACCGATAACAATGGGAAAATTGAACTGCGAAAATTGAAGAACGATATCTTTTCCTTCCCTCAGATCAATTTCCGATAGATTTTCATACAGATCAGGGTCTATTAACTTCAAGGTTGAAATTATCTTTAATCCGGTTACTATATCAGAATTTGATAATACACTTTCAAACTCCTTCACTTTTTGAGCACGAAGCGGATTACTGATTATAGGATAATCTATTTTTTCAGAGTGAGGTAATTTTGGAATTTTAATATTATCCTCTGTTACTAAACATTCTTTATTACCATGCATAATAAGCGCTTCAAACTTCTTTTCATAAATTGTGATCACTAATGTATTTTCATTAAGTATCACATCAACCTGCTGAATATAAGGATGCTTTTCCAAGCGGTCCTTTACAATTGCAGGAGTTAATGTTTCGTATAAAGTTGCATCTTCCAAATTCGCAAATTGATAATACTCAGCTTTAGGAAGATGAACATTTCCATTCAACTCAATTAACTTGATGCTGGTCTGTTCTTCATCATCAATAGAAACTGAAGCGCCAATCAGAACTCCTATTATTACAAGAAGAAAAATTATGCTCGATATTTTTACTTTGCTATACACTATTGTTCCAATTTCTCTTTATAGAGTTTCACAAACTCTTCACCGTATTTCCAGATATCACCCGCTCCAAGAGTCACAATGATATCTCCTTTTTCCATTATATCCATAAGCAGATAAGGGATCTTCTCTTTGTCCGGCTCGTAAATAACATTTTTATGTCCGTAACTTTTTGCAGCATTCGTAATCAGTTCACCGGAAATACCTTCAATTTTTTCCTCGCGCGCCGGATAAACATCCGTACAAATAAATACATCGGAATCCAGAAACGCTCTCCCGAATTCTGCGTAAAAATCTCTAGTTCGTGAATAAAGATGCGGCTGAAATACAGCAACCAATCTGCGTTTCCAACCTTTTCTTATTCCAGATAGAGTAGCGCTGATCTCAGTCGGATGATGAGCATAATCGTCAACAACGAGAATATCATTTTTAAATTTCGTTTCAAATCTTCTGTAAACACCGTTGAATGATTCCAATGCTTTTTTGATCACGGCAAACTCAACTCCAAGCTCTTTTGCAATTGTTACCGCCACCAGAGAGTTTTTAACATTATGTGTTCCTGGAATGTTAAGAGTTATTCTGCCAAGTTCTTCACCTTTGTAAACCAGGGTATAAGAAGTTTCAAATTGGTCATGAGTAATATCAGTTGCTCTAACATCTGCTTGATGAGTAAGCCCATAAGTTATTATCTTTTTATTTATCAGCGGCATAATATCCTGCAAGGCAGGTTCATCTAAGCATAAGCATAGTACAACAAAGCCGAAGAAAGGCACTTTATTAGCAAACTGAACAAATGCACCTTTTATATCATTTAAGTCCTTATAAGTATCAAGATGTTCTGATTCCAATGTTGTAATTGCTGCAATACTTGGAGTGAGGCTCAAAAATGTTCTGTCAAATTCATCGGCTTCAACTACTATATAATCGCTATTGCCCAATCGTGCATTGGTTCCGCCGAGTCCGCTTAATTTCCCACCAACAATAATAGTAGGATCAATACCCGCTTCAGTTAATACTAAACCAACCATCGAAGTTGTTGTCGTTTTACCATGAGTACCGGCAATACCAA
>JAADIB010000347.1:17021-19033 GCA_013151565.1 Chlorobiota bacterium | reverse complement strand
ACTCAATCAAATAGACTAGATTCTGGATTCTAGTTGCTGGATTTTTGATTCATGTATTTTTTCTTAGCGACTCTGTGTCTCAGCGGTTAAGCATTTATCCAATCATTCAACCTGTCCGCCGAAGTTATACGAAGGCGGATCATTCAATCCTTCTTTAAATACACATATTTCTACTCTTCCAATAGTTCATTTTTACCACGGTCTAAATACAATACCTTTTTCATATAGATTGGTTTTAAGCATATTCACCGATTCATCAATATCCAAATTGCCGGGTATTTTCAGATCAAATGAAAGATCTGTTGTAATATCCTCTCCTGTCCAAACGGTAACTATCTTCTCTGGATTCACAACGGTTTTAATTATCTCAAGATCGTCTTGAGCAAGTTCACGTGCAGTTACAATTAGTATCGTTCCGGCATCGAGCATTAAATGCGCTACTTCTGCAAGACGGCGGAGGTGTTCTTCTCGATTATTCTCTTTTGAAATATCCGCATCAATTCCATATTTAACATTACCGATCCCAAGGAAATAAACAATTTTACCATCAGCAAAAAGCTTTGCCTCAAGAGCTTTGGCGGACTCTTTTTTCCCGACGTTTCTTGGTCCCGTAATTAATATTAGAGTCGATTTTTGATTATATTTTTCCGCTCTCGATTCCGGTGCAATAATAGATTTTTCCCATTTATAATTACGCACCATAACACTGTCGCGAATTTGGGAAAATTTATCTTCAAGAATTTCATGGATTATCCCGCCACCGGCAATTTCATATTCATCAACAATTACAAAGCGGCTTGTCTTGTCTATGTCACTTGCTAAGTCAAATGCAATGGCTCTATCCAATTTAAGTGAACATTCTGCTACTTCGTGTCTGCCAACTTGTTTCTGCTCTTCCGATGCATCAAGGTTGGAAGCATTGATCACTCTATAGATCTCTTCAAGTTTTACTCCTACTTTTGTAGTACCGATTTTCAGAAAATAATCTTTATTTTTCTCAAAAGGTTTCCTGCCTAACCAAAACAGACTCGCCTTCAACCTCTTACTTGTTTTGGGAACAAGTTCACCATCTTTAGTAATCTCGCCTCTTGTAACGTAGATCTGTTCTTCAAGTGTAAAACCGGAAGCATCTCCAACGGAGATTGAGTGATCGACTGATTGTCCGTCTTCGGCGGAGATTGGTTGATTGGTTGATTGATCGCCGGTAAAGTATTCAATTGATTTTACTTTTGATTTTTTACCGGATGGATAGAAAACAACAGTATCGCCTATAGAAAGAGAACCTGTTTCAACTGTACCGCTAACAATACGGCGGTCATCTCCCATATTTGTAAATTTATACACAGCCTGTACCGGCATTCTGAACGGTTTATCAGTAGCAGGCTCTTCTTTACTGAAATCATCAAGAACATCAAGAACTGTTTGTTCCGAATACCATGAAATATTGTCGGTTAACTTTGCAATACCGTCACCCTCGCGTCCGCTAACGGGAATGTATGTCTTAGCTACTATACCAATTGAGTTCAGGAACTCAGTATATTCTTTTACAATAGCTTCGAATGTGGATTGTGAATAATCAACCAGATCCATTTTATTCACAAGCACAGCAAGCTGCTTAATACCCAGCATTGACAACATGTAACCGTGTCGGCGTGAATTTTCCTGCACACCTTCGTTTGCATCAATAACCAGAAGGGCAGCTTCCGCTCTTGCAGCGCCGGATATCATATTCTTTAAAAACTCAATATGTCCGGGAGCATCGATTATGATGTAATCACGTTTATCGGATTTGAAAAATACGCGGGCTGAATCGATGGTAATACCTTGCGATTGTTCATCTTTAAGTGCATCGAGTAGAAATGCATATTCAAAAGGTCTGGCATTAATTTCACACTGTTGTTTAACGAATTCAAGTTTACCGTCCGGCAGAGAACCTGTATCGGCTAGTAGTCTTCCTATTACAGTGCTTTTCCCGTGATCCACATGTCCGGCAATTACAATGTTCATTTGTG
>JAADIB010000347.1:0-17010 GCA_013151565.1 Chlorobiota bacterium | reverse complement strand
GTAACAGTATTATTTGTGTTGTTTTTCATAATCTCTTATATTATTAAATTAAAAATATTATATCACAAAGTATCTCTATGTTTTACACAAAGTTCCTCAAAGAATAAGTCTTTTAATTCCGTTCTTTAATGATTTAGTATGGAAATTTAATAGTAATCCTAATTTGCAATTTGATAACTTCATATAAGTTAAAGTTTGTGCAATATGGACATCAGTAAAATTTTCCACTGTTTTTAGTTCTATCACAACTTTATTTTCAACTAATAAATCAATTCTGTAACCATATTCCAGTTTTACTTCTTTATAAACAAGTGGTAATGCGACTTCCTTTTCTACTTTTAATCCCTTTTGAAGTAATTCATAAAAGAGACATTCTTGATAAGCACTTTCGAGCAAACCCGGTCCCAAAGCCGTATGAACTTCAAATGCACAATCAAGAATAATTTTACTTATTTCATTTTCTGTCATAATGCATGTCACAAAGTAACAATAAGTTCCACACAAAGTTTCATTACGTCTTTGTGTTACTTAGTGATTTCTTTGTGGGGCTTTGTGAAAGAATAATTACATGTAACCACCACGACGAAGTGTTTCCAACCCGCCGCCATCATCTTTATCTTGTGCACGACCGGAACGCTCGGCAATATTTTTCAATTTACCGGAACTTAATTCTTCGATTATTTCATCCACATTCCGTGCATCAGATTCAATTGGAGTAGTACAAGGATAGCACCCAAGCGATCTATAACGTTTACCGTCGCCTTGATCATAATAGAGAGAAACTGTAGGGATATTTTCTCTTTTAATATATTCCCAAATATTCAGCTCGGTCCAATCCAAAAGAGGATGAATTCTTAGATGCGTACCGGGAGCGAAATCCGTTTTGAATTGGTTCCAAAATTCCGGAGGCTGATCACCAACATCCCATTGATTCTCAACATCTCTTGGTGAAAAATACCTTTCTTTCGAACGGCTGCCTTCTTCGTCCGATCGCGCGCCGACAATAACCCCGGTGTAGGGTTCGGTATTTTTGTCAACATTATATTTGCCGGTTGAGTGATTCAGTCTGTATCTTTTCCACTTACCGCTAAGTGTGTTTTTTAATGCAGCGGTTTTAAGATTAGCACAGCATTGAATTCTATCGACATTTCCATCGGGAAAAGTAAGCTTTTTCGCTAAAGCTTCCTCATTCTGACCATATACCATATTCAGGTTCCATTCCATTGCCAACCGATCTCTGTACTCAATCATTTCCGGAATTTTGTAATGTGTATCAATGTGTACCAGAGGAAAAGGGACATGACCGAAAAAAGCTTTGCGTGCCAGCCATAGCAGTACGGTACTGTCCTTACCAATTGACCAAAGCATACAGATGTTTTTAAAATTTGCGTATGCTTCTCTAAAAATATGTACGCTTTTATTTTCTAATTCTTGTAAATGATCCATAATAATTCTATAATTTATTTTTAATGTTCTTGTAAATTAGTTCAGCGGATTTATCGATGCTGGTGTTAGTTGTATCTATAGTCAATTTTGGATTTGAGGGTATTTCATATTCCACACTAACTCCGGGGAAGTTTTCTAATTCGCCGTTCATAGCTTTTTTATAAACGCCTTTGTCGTCCCGTTCGGCACATACTTCTGCTGGAGTTGAAATGTAAACCTCATAAAAATTTTCCACAAGATTTTTTACAAACTCTCTTGACTCTGAAAAAGGGGAGAGGAATGTTGCAACAACAATAACACCTTGTTCTTCCAGCTTTTTACCTAAATATCCAACGCGTTTAATATGATCGTTGACTTCTTTTCTTGTGTAACCTGTTCCGGGAATAAGTCCTCGTATTGTATGTCCGTCAAGATGTTCAACTTTGAAATCCTTCTTCTTTAATGTCTCTACTAACAATCTGCCTATCTGAGATTTGCCTGAACGACTTAATCCGGTAATCCATACTACCATCGGTTTAACTTCTTTCCTGCCGAACTTTATCTTATCCCATGCCCTCTCATGTAAAAAGTAGATAAGCATTTTTAGAAATACTTCAATTCCCCCAACAGAAAGTGCAATGGTGACATCACCAATAAAAATGTAGACCAGTGTGATAGTAGTCAGTGTAGCGAGTATGCGCCATGAAATTGTTTTTACTATTGAACGGGTATGGGTTTCTTTATACAAATTAAATTACAGAATCAATTGGGGAAAATAAAACAACAATATTATTATCAACCTTTGTGGAAGAATTGATTGTGTAAAAATGATTGGTTGATTGATAAAACATGATTGATCGTTTGCTTTTTATGCTACTACTTTTTTTGTAAATCGTTTTTTCCTGTTGATTGTTTTTTTGAGAGGCAACTGGAAATTCCCAGCAACAATACCCGGGACAGTAATGTCTTCATCTAAATCTTCCCACCTTAAAGCATGCCCATTTAATCTCAATGTAACTTTAACAAGTTCTTTGGTCGTAGCTTTTTTAAGAATTTTAAATCTATCTGCTGGAAAGCCGATAATTCTTCCATCAACTAATTCAATAAATATTGTTCTATCTTCTGCCCAAGCTTTAATTGCTACAGGTTCTTCGATGTTGCTTTTATTTTGATCCATGGAATTCATAATATTTCCTTTTTAATAAATCTTGATGTTCATAAACCAACTTTTCAATTGTTCTCAAATTTATAGGTTTTATTCCTCTATTTCTTGCAAGTTTAATTGGATTCAACCAAAACTTGCATTCATTGTTGCCAAAAGCCACATGGATATGTGGAGGTTCATTACATTCATCGGAGTAAAAATGAAATCTATAACTTTTTATTCTTAATACTGTTGGCATTTTATTGTTTAATTAAATCATTATTCCTAAGATAATCAATGATTATTTTTACATTTTCTGATAAGCTTGAATCTTTACCGTTATCTATTCTGATTTCCGGATTGTCGGGTTTTTCGTATGGTGAAGAGATCCCCGTAAAATCTTTTATTTCTCCGGTGCGAGCTTTTTTGTATAATCCTTTCGGATCGCGGGATTCGCATGTCTCCAAATCAGTATTAACAAATACTTCAGTGAATTCACCATCACCTAATAGCTTTCTTACATTTTCTCGATCAACTCTAAATGGTGAGATAAAAGCAGTAACCACTATTATTCCCGCATCAACAAAGAGTTTTGCAAGCTCTCCAATTCTACGGATGTTTTCCTTTCTCCCTTCATTAGAAAAATCAAGATTTTTATTCAGCCCCTGTCGAATATTATCGCCATCCAGAAGATAGGTATGAATACCGAGATTATTTAATTTTATTTCAAGCTCATTAGCAAGAGTTGATTTACCGCTGCCCGATAGACCAGTGAACCAGATGCATGCGCCTTTATGACCGTTTAATTTTTCACGATCAGATTTAGAAACCTTTGTATTATGCCAAACTATATTATTACTCAAAATAAAACTCTGAAATTGTGAATAATTTTATCCATGAAAATCAGTCTTATCTCCGCTACAAAGATAAGCGGACAAGCCCGCTTTGGAAACAGCGGATAAGTGTGTTATTGGTGTTTTATTGGATTTCAAAAGCGCTAACAATAAATCCAAAATTTTTAATTACTTCTTTATTATATACCAGTTCTGATCTATCTTTATTCACAAAGTAGCCGCCGGCACCAAGGAGTATTGCATGTCCGGCGCCGGTATCCCATTCCCATGTCGGTCCGCTGCGGAAATATATTTCTGCTTTACCTTCTGCCACTAAGCAAATTTTCAATGAACTTCCTTTTGATAAACTTTCCTTTATTTTGTAGTTAGAATAAAACTCGCTTTCTTCTTCTCCGGAATGAGACCTGCTTTGAACAACTGACAATTCATCTTGCGGTGTCTTTTTACTTACAAATACTTGATGATTGTCTTTCCAACTTCCATAGTTTGGTCCGCCGTAATATATTTCACCAGTTACGGGGACATATATTACACCAAAAGCCGGAATGTTGTTTTCAATCAACGCAATATTTACAGTAAATTCACCATTCCTTTTGATGAATTCCTTAGTGCCGTCAAGCGGATCAACAAGCCAGAACTTTTCCCAGTCTTTTCTTTCTTCAAATGGAATTTCTTTTCCTTCCTCTGAAAGAATAGGGATGTCGGGAAACAATTTCTTCAGCCCTTTTTCAATTATTTCGTTTGAGGCTTTATCAGCCTTTGTTAACGGGGAGTTATCCGATTTTATTTCTACACCGAAATCTTCCGAGTTATAAATATCAAGGATCGCTTTACCCGCTTTTACGGAAAGGTCGATTAAATAGTTTATATCATTTTTCGTTATCATAATAAATTTTCTGGATTCTAGATTCTTGATCATGGATTCCCGCATGGGAAATGTCAGACGAGCCCGCTTGAAGACAGCGGATAGACTCACCTAAAAAATCTACATTAAAGACAGCAAAAAAGTTAATGAACAGTCACTGCTTCACGTACGTCACGACTAAATTCTAACTTCCTTTTGTCATAAAATCGGTATTGATCAGTGGCTAATTTCCCTAGTGTTTTTGTCTTAGCGGCAAAGTTTGTTTTTAAATACAGCTTCGCCAAAGCTTCGCCAAGTGAGTTACATTTAAACTATTTAAATTACAAAAATTAGGTTAAAATTATTTCTAAATAAAGTGAATGTTAATGGTACCCGTAGCGGGACTACAAAAAACTTTACAGAATCAAAAATAAGGAAAATAATAGAGTTATGCCCACCTTCTTAAGGCAAAATGTTAATAATTTTCATAATGAGATACAAATTGGTTATAAAACTGCAGCAATTCAGAGTCAAATATTCTTCTCAAATTTTTTAAAAAAATCGTTACGCCGGAGTCGCACAAGTAAAACGATTAGTTAGTTGACTAAGCTGTTATTAACCCACAATTTTCCCATATGGATGGGGTTGTCAAGGTCGTGGGTTGATCAAAAAAAATCACAACTATCCGAAAGAATAAAAAGTTAAAAAGCTCCTTATCTTTGTATTGGATAAAACACAAGGATAATGTATGGAGCTTTTCAACCGCAACAAAAATAACAATAAACCGTTACTACGTCAAATATTAGATTTAGTTCCAAAGGATATTTTTCATTCATGCGTACATGAATACCAGAGTAATAAAGGCTGTTCCAAGTATAAAACCTACGATCAATTTGTAGCTATGAGTTTCGGACAGATGAATAAGAGTATAACGCTAAGTGACATATCCTCCGGCATAGGAGTAAGTGAAATATTCATTAAAGATTTAGGCTTAAGTCAGTCTCCAGCACGCTCAACAATGAGTGATGGGAATAAGAAAAGGAATTGGAAAGTCTTCGAACTCCTTTATTATAAGCTGATTAGCCACTATGAAAAAATATTGAGTTCAACAAGTCACCGAAAGGTTATAGAAGAAATAAAGGACAAAAGAATAAAGTTAATAGATAGCACAATAATATCTGTATGTTTATCCATGTTTGATTGGGCAAAATATCGGACAGCAAAAGGTGGAATAAAAGTTCATACATGTTGGGATGATACTCTAATGATACCGGATGTTATAAATATTACAAATGCCAAACTACACGATAGTAAAGGGCTTGATAAACTTATTTTCACTAAAGTGACCTGCCCCCGAATTAGCGTACATACAGAAAAGCCAGCATATTAGTCATAATAAAACTGGAGGTACTATGAGTGGGATTCAAAGAAGAAAGGTTTACACAAAAGAATTTAAGAAAGAGACGGTTCTTTTAGTATTAGAACGAGGGATGACGGTTTCTCAAGTATCAGAAGATTTAGAAATAGGAACAGAAACCATCTATAGATGGATACGTAAATACAAATCAGATCCAATAAACAGTTTCCCCGGTAAAGGACGCCTGAAACCGGAAGAGGAGAAATTACGTAAGTTAGAAAGAGAACTAGCATACGTAAAGGAGGAACGCGACATACCAGCCTACCGGCAGGCAGGTTAAAAAAAGCAATAAGCATCTTTTCAAAAACAAAATAATGAAGTTCAAATTTATAGAAAATAACAGAGAAGACTTCAGAATTGTACCAAGGGCATCCCTATGGGAGAAAGATGTGCAAAACACTAGGAGTTACCAGAAGCGGATACCATCACTATTTAAAGAACCGCTATAGAAAAAGGAAATTGGAGAACAAAGTTATATTGGAGTTGATTAAGCAAATATGGAAAAACAGTCACCATCTCTATGGTTATAGAAGAATTCATGCAGAATTACATTCACAAGGTCTCTATTGCAATAGAAAACGAATATTAAGATTAATGCACCAGAATAATATCGCTGCCAAAACAAAGAAGAAATTTAAGAGAACAACTAACTCAAATCATAGCAATTACATTTCACCTAACTTGTTAGAGCAGAACTTTAGAGTAAATTCATCTAACGAAGTCTGGGTAGCAGATATAACCTATATCAGCACTTATGAAGGCTGGCTATACTTATCAGTAGTTATAGATTTATATTCAAGAAAAGTAGTTGGATGGTCAATGAGTAATAGAATGACAAGCCAGCTAGTAATCGACTCATTGGAATATGCAATTGCAGATAGGAAACCAGAAGTTGGATTGATTTTTCATTCAGATAGAGGAAGTCAATATAGTTCTGTTGAATTTAGGAGATCATTAAAAAGAAATAGAATTATTCAATCTATGAGCGGAAAAGGTAATTGTTATGATAATGCCGTTGCTGAATCATTTTTCCATACGTTAAAGACCGAACTAGTTTATTGGATAAGGTATAAAACCAGAAAGGAAGCTCGGTCTAGTATTTTTGCTTACATTGAAGGATTTTATAACAGAAGGAGAAGGCATTCTTATTTAAATTATTTTTCTCCTTCTAATTTTGAAATTTTATATCTTAAGAAAGTGGCTTAACTTAATGTACAGTTTTTTGGGGGCAGATCAGTTCTTTTGGACAAAGGCTATGTTTTCTTAAATTTTAGATTATTAAATAATTGTTTTTGGGAATTTTAATTTTTACCGGACAACATTGATTTGTAATACTTAAAAAATAAGGTTTTATATGTGTAGTAAAAATATTTTTACAGTCGTATTTTTGCAAATTGTTGTAGAACAGATTACTAATCTGTTTTACAATAAAATTTAGTTCTGAATCGCTGCAATTCAGAAACACTAAGGAATATCAGAAGTAAATTAGCTATGTTTATTCCTTCTTTTTTATGTTTTAGCAGAGATATTAAATTTGAAATATGAAAAATAGCAAAAAAATAAAACTACGAATTGAACCTCTTGGCAAAGAGTTGCTTGTTAATAAAGGCACACCTCTCAAAGATATTATTTTTGAATATGGAGTCGAATTCCCTTGCGGCGGTGAAGGGACCTGTGGAGGATGTAAAGTAAAACTCCTTGCCGGTGATGTAAAAGATCCGGGAAAACATGAAGAGTTGAATTATAAACTGGGTCTGGAACCGGAATACAGACTAGCTTGTATCAGTGAGCTTGTTGAGGATATTACTCTAGAAATTCCTCAGTTTGAATCAATAATATTGGCAGATAACACACAGTTTGCTTTTATTCCGCGTGAAAATTATGGAATTGCGCTTGATATCGGAACAACAACTTTAGTTGCACAGTTAATTGACTTATCAACTGGACAAGTAATGGCGGTTCAAACATCTCGAAATCCCCAGACACGTTACGGCTCCGATATTATGTCAAGAGTTCTGCATGGTTTAACGGAAGAAGGAAGTGCTGAACTGAAGAAGTTGATCAGAGATGAAACTCATCGGTTAGTTAAGTTGTTGCTGGATGGAAAAGATGTAACGCTTAAAAAGATCGTACTTGTAGGTAATTCAGTAATGCATCATTTGTTCTGCGGATTTAATGTCCAGCCATTATCGATGTACCCGTTTGAAACTACGAATAATAAATCGACGGAATACACCTCAAAAGATCTTAGATGGGATCTGGCTGACGGTGTTAAAATAATTTTTGCTCGTCCTATAGCAAGTTTTATAGGAAGTGATATTTATGCCGGAATAATTGCTTCTGGTATGGATAAGAATCCGCACCTAACAGCATTGATTGATCTTGGAACAAACGGTGAAGTGGTTGTGGGTAATAATGAGAAAATGGTATGTGCATCAACAGCAGCCGGACCGGCATTTGAGGGGGCAAATATCCATATGGGAATGTCTGCAATGTCGGGTGCGATATCTTCTGTGAGCTTATCCAACTCGCAAATTGATTATCATGTTATAGGAAATCAAGAAGCGCTTGGTATTTGCGGAAGCGGGTTAATAGATGCTGTAGCAGTTTTTCTCCAGAATGGGGCGCTTGATTCCGGCGGTGCGCTGGCTAATCAAGATGAGAGATTGAAGATAGGTGAAAGAGTATATCTTACTCAAAAAGATGTGCGAGAATTCCAACTGGCTAAGGGAGCACTTTCTGCCGGACTCCAAATCCTGGTTAATAAACTCGGTAGAACTCTTTCGGATATTACTCGAGTTTATATTGCCGGTGGGTTTGGTAATTTTATAAATCTTGAAAACGTTGTGCGACTTGGAATGCTGGAGATAGATGAGTATAAAATTCAAAAACTTGGGAATAGTGCATTGATTGGTGCAAAAATGTTACTCTTTACTGATGACTACTCATTTGAAAATGTGTTAACTAAGATTGAACATATTTCGTTAGACGCAGATGAAAATTTTCAAGACATTTTTGTTGAAAAAATGTTCTTTACCGAATAACGATATCAATCCCAAATCTTAATAAGGATTAATTAGTGTCAATTATCCAGAATCCAAAAATTAATTTTTTGCAATGATTTTATTACGAATATAAACGAAAATGTTTAGTTTAAGTTTGAATAAAGAGAGATAACAAATAACGGACAAAGAGTTATTTGCAAGTTTAGGAGAGAGAACATCTCTAAGTCAGAAAGTTGCGATGAGAATAGAAGAGGCGATTCTTAATAAGGTAATTACAGCTGGGGATAAATTACCTTCAGAACGTGAACTATGTGAGCAGTTTGGTGTTTCAAGAACTTCAATTCGTGAGGCGATCAGAATTTTAACTACACAGGGAATTGTTGAAGTTGAAAAAGGGAAAGGAATATTTGTTAAAAATATTTCGTCTAAAAGTGTTGCTGATGGCATATTGAAATTCTATAAGCATAGATTAGATGGAGAGTATGCGTTGGATCTAGTTCATACTAGGCAGGCACTTGAACCGAGTATTGCTTACTTTGCCGCTTTGAATAGGAATCATACAACCTTTCTTAATAAACAGCACCAATCACTTGGTTCTTTGCTTGCAATAAATATTTCTTACCCTTGTAAGTAATTCTCACTACGACATCAGGATTAATGCTGATTCCCCATTTTGGTTCGGTAGCAGCTCTTTTTACGATTCTGAAATCATCTTGATAAAATTCGTCGTACTTTAAATCTGAGCTGGTTACTTCATTGTTATAAACAATATAAACATAATCGGCATCAACAGAAGATGGAAATTCTGTACTGTCACTAGTTTCAATATAAGTTATCACCAAATAATCCCTTTTCGGATTTGGATCTGTTGACGGCATCATGTCTACCCACATATAGGTTGAAAGCTTAATAACTTTATTCTCAATGTACAACGATTCAGGAGCCGCTTTCAAAAATTCTGTTGGAATATATGGTGCTGTTTTAGTTATATCGTCATCGCATTGCGTAAGGATGAGAAGGCTAAACAGAGAAATTAAGATATTTGCAAAAACCCTTTTCATACCATCAATATACTATTTAGTAAAGTTTCTCGCAAGTTTAACTAAAATATCAAAAGTATATTCCACTTCCTCGGAAGTGTTATGAGGAGAGAATGAAAAACGGATTGTTCCGTTTGCATCTTCTTCCGATTTTCCCATTCCCAGAATTACATGGGATGGTTTTAGTGTGCCGGAGGTACAAGCCGAGCCTTGTGATGCAGCAATTCCGTTAATGTCTAAGAACATCAACATTCCCTCAGCATCATTTTTGAAAAAATCACTTTTGAATGTAATGCTCAGAATATAAGGAGAAGTATGGTCACCGCCGTTTATTTCAACCGTATTTCCGAATTGTGTGATAAGGTTTTCAGAAAACATTTTTTTGATTCTAGCTACTTTTTGGTAATTGTCATCCATTTCTTTTTCGGCAATTTTTATTGCTTCGGCAAAGCCAACTATACCGGCTACATTCTCAGTCCCGGCTCTGCGGTTTCGTTCTTGACTTCCTCCAAACAGAAGCGGAGAAAGGGGAGTCCCGCTTTTTGCATACAGCAATCCAATTCCTTTCGGTTATTTTGTGTGCCGATGCGGAAAGTGAATGAATACCCAGATCATTTACATCGATTTTTACTTTCCCGAATGCCTGCACAGCATCAGTGAAAAAGTAAATATCTTCCGGAGATAATTTTTGCGAAATGGTTTTTATGTCATTGATCGTTCCGGTCTCGTTATTAGTGAACATTACTGAAACGAGTGAAGTTTTTTCAGTCAATTTCGATTCGATCAAATTTTCGTCAATCGAGCTGTCACTTTTTACCGGCAGAATTTCTACATCAAAACCGTTCTGCTGAAGATCATGGTGCTTTTCCAATACTGCTTTATGCTCAACTGCTGTAGTGATTAAATAGTTTTTTCCTGTCTCGTTCAAATTTGTTTTTGCAATCCCATTCAAAGCAAAATTGATTGATTCGGTTCCTCCGCTTGTAAAATATATCTCACCCGGATTAGCACCGATGAAGTCTGCTGCAATTTCTCTAGCTGCCTCAATTGCTACTCTGGCTTTTTTACCTACAGAATGAAACGATGACGGATTTCCAAAGTTATCTTTGTAAAACGGCAGCATTTTTTCCAGAACTTTCGGATGAAGTTTTGTCGTCGCAGCATTATCAAAATATACTTTCATATCATTATACTTTTTGTGAAGCAAATTTTATAATTTCATATAAGCGAAAGAGGACTTTCGCTCTACATGTTTTTTTAATCGAGTAACTAATATCCAGCACCCCGCTAAGTCTTTCTCAGTGACACATCTCCATTTATGATTTTTTTAGTACCATCTTTTTGCTGAAGGAGTAAAAACCCATCAGAATCTATATCATCAAACAGACCGACCAATTCGTCAGAACCATTTATTACTTTTACTTTTTCCCCAATCCAGTTGCAGCGTGAGCGCCAGCTGTCCAGCACACCTTTAGGATCGGTTTTTATCTGTTCAAGAATTGATTCGAATTCGTTAAGGACTTCACTCAATACTCTTTCCCTTTTTACCGGTCTGCCAAATTCTTTGCGCACTGATGTCGGGGGTATAAGAAGTTTACCTTCAAATACCGGTTGATTCACATTGATCCCAATGCCGACAACAACCTTTTCGAATCTATTTCCTTTTGTGATTGATTCAACTAAAATGCCGGATACCTTTCTGTTAGATATGAGTATATCATTCGGCCATTTTAAGTTCACATCTAATTGGTAAAGATTTTCCATTGATTTTGCAACGGCTAAAGAAGCTCCGAGATTTACTATGTTAATATTTTTTGAATCGACATCTTCAGTAAGCAAAATTGAGAATGTAAGCGACAGATCTTTTTCCGATATCCATTTTCTTCCCATTCTTCCTCTGCCGACAAATTGATTCTCCGTCAAAAGAACAGTTCCATGCTGCTTTATGGAATCGTCAGTAAGAAGTCGCTCATTCGTAGAGTTCAGTTCGTCATAGAAGATAAAGTTCGTACCAATGTATTCAGTATCTAATTTTATGTCCATTTCTTCAAGTTTGAATGTAAAAGCACTCATAGTTTTACTCCAAAAAGTTAATGCAATTATGACGCAAATACTGACAGATTAACTAATTTTTGACAAAATTAAACAAATACTGTCAAAATTGGTAGTTGCTGGTATTTCGTCAATATCCTCATAAATCATTGTATTATAATATGTTAGAGCGAAATCACCCGTTTGGCACAGACTTTGTACCTATTGTCATAAAAAGGTTAAACAAAAATTACAAAGGAGGTTAGCCATGACACTAGTAAAATTTGAACCATTAAGAGAAATTGAAAGTTTGCATAACACAATTCAAAAATATTTTGATGATTTTGCACCTTTTAATTCGCCTTTTTTAACCGAGGAATATTCTCCTAAAATTGATATCAGCGAAAAGGAGAACTTAGTTGTTGTAACCGCTGAAATTCCCGGTGTTAAAAAAGAAGATTTAAAATTAACATTGCAAGATAACATTTTAACCATTGAAGGTGAAAAGAAAAACGAATCTGTTGTTGATGAAAAAGATTATTACAGAAAAGAGAGAAGATTCGGTTCCTTCAAGAGAACGTTTACATTACCTTTTGAAGTTGAGTCAGATAAAGTAAATGCAGATTTCAAAGATGGTGTACTTTCAATAAAGCTGAACAAAGTTAAACCGGAAATACCGGAAGAAAAAGTAATAAAAATTAAGTAATCCAAATGCGGCAGTTATCTGTCGCATTTTAATATTAAAAGGAGATAGAGAGCTATGGGAAAGATAATAGGAATAGATTTAGGAACAACGAACTCATGTGTAGCCGTAATGGAAGGTAACGATCCTGTCGTTATTCCAAATTCTGAAGGTGGTAGAACAACGCCGTCAGTTGTTGGTTTTACAAAGAGCGGCGAAAGGTTAGTTGGGCAGCCGGCTAAACGTCAGGCAGTCACTAATCCGACTAACACTGTATTCTCGATAAAACGATTTATGGGACGCATGATTAATGAAGTTTCTTCGGAGATTAGTGAAGTACCATATGAAGTTGTTGAAGGCGATAACAAAACCGCTCGTGTGAAGATTAGTGATAGGTTATATTCACCGCCTGAGATCAGTGCAATGATTCTTCAGAAGATGAAAAAAACTGCCGAAGAATATCTTGGACAAAATATTGATGAGGCGGTTATTACAGTACCGGCTTACTTTAATGACTCGCAGAGACAAGCGACAAAAGATGCCGGTGAAATTGCCGGTCTTAAGGTAAAGAGAATAATAAACGAACCTACGGCTGCTGCTTTAGCCTATGGTTTGGATAAAAAGAACAAAGAAGAATTGGTTGCCGTTTACGATCTTGGTGGCGGTACTTTTGATATCTCTGTTCTTCAGTTAGGTGAAGGTGTTTTTGAAGTAAAATCAACAAACGGTGATACTCACCTTGGCGGTGACGACTTCGACCAAAGAGTGATCGATTTTCTAGCTGATGAATTTAAGAAACAGGAAGGTATTGACCTTAGGAATGATCCGATGGCATTGCAGAGATTGAAAGAAGCTGCAGAAAAGGCGAAGATCGAGTTATCATCTTCAATGTCGACAGATGTGAATTTGCCGTTTGTTACAGCTACACAGGATGGACCTAAACATTTGAACATAAATTTATCAAGAGCCAAATTTGAGGCTTTGATTGATGATCTGATTGAGAGAACAGTTAAACCTTGTCAAGATGCGATGAAGGATGCCGGTGTATCAGCTTCGCAGATTGATGAAGTTATTCTTGTTGGCGGTTCAACTAGAATTCCGAAAGTCCAAGAAAAAGTAAAAGAGATTTTTGGTAAAGAACCTCACAAGGGTGTAAATCCTGACGAAGTTGTTGCGATAGGTGCGGCAATTCAAGGCGGGGTTTTAGCTGGCGATGTAAAAGACGTATTGTTATTGGATGTTACTCCGCTTTCATTAGGTATTGAAACTTTAGGTGGAGTGATGACAAAATTGATTGAAGCAAATACAACAATTCCGACAAAGAAAAGCGAAGTATTCTCAACTGCGTCGGATAATCAACCGTCAGTTGATATTCATGTGCTTCAAGGCGAACGTCCGATGGCAGCGGATAACAGAACGCTTGGTAGATTCCAGTTGTCTGATATTCCGCCTTCACCAAGAGGAGTTCCGCAGATTGAAGTTACATTTGATATTGATGCTAACGGTATTATGCATGTTTCTGCAAAAGATAAAGCTACCGGCAAAGAGCAGAGCATCAAAATTACATCTTCAAGCGGTTTGGATGAATCTGAAATTGAAAAGATGAAGAGAGAAGCCAAAGAACATGCCGCTGAAGATAAGAAGAAAAAGGAAGGTGTTGAGATTAGAAACAACGCTGATAATCTGGTTTTCCAAACCAAGAAACAGATAGAGGAGTTGAAAGATAAACTTCCTGCGGATTCGAAAGGGAAACTAGAGACCGAGATTACTAAAGTTGAAGATGCGTTAAAGACAAATGATACCGATGCAATAAAATCGGCAACTGATAATCTCACTAAAGTGTGGAACGAAATATCTCAGCAGATTTATTCACAGCAAGGTCCTCAAGGACAGCCTGGACAAGAAGCTCCGGGTGCAGAAGCACAACAGGAAGCCGGTCAGGAAGAGAAGAAAGATGATAAAGAAGTTGAAGATGCTTCATACGAAGTTGTAGATGATGAGAACGACAATAAATAAAGGAGGTCTAAAATGAACGATAAAAAAGAACTCGTAAAAGTACAAGAAGCCGGAAGTTGGGACGAGGCTTTAGAAAAGGAACCCTGGGTAGCGCCTTTAGTTGATATATATGAAACAGATGATAATTTCTACCTCGTTGCAAGTATGCCAGGTGTAAGTAAAGAAAATGTAAAAGTAAAACTGGAAGATGGTAGCCTTGTAATGATGGGTAGAATCGACTATAAGACAGCTACTAATCGTAAGTATGTTTTGCAAGAAAACGAAATTGGTAATTATTATAGAAAGTTCAATGTCGCTGACAGCATTGATAGCAGTAGGATTGATGCTAGATTTGAATACGGTCAGCTGGTTGTAACATTACCAAAACATGAGAGGATAAAACCTAAAACAATTGAGATAAATTAATTTTAGGTTGGAGAAGATGTACTAAAACCCTGCACCCTTTGTGCGGGGTTTTTTTTATTTTAAACTCAGTTGACTTACTAAGAAATGACAATATACAAAAACAATTTTGTTCTATTTAAAGTTAATTGTAAATTTTAACCATATAGAAATGTATGGTATATGCATTTATGATACAAATGCGTATGCTAAAAACAATTAATAAAATTATTAATATCCCTCTGTAATAAGTAGAACAAAATATGCAAACTTGGAAAGACATATTACGGAATTTTGTTTCTCTTGCTTCTGCGGAACTCTTGAGTAAATTAATAGCTTTTTTTACAACGGTATATTTAGCAAGAGCAATAACTCCCGAGGGGTTTGGAATAATCGGGTTTGCGACGGCATTTGTTTCGTACTTCATCCTTTTTATTGATCTGGGATTAGACACGATAAGCATAAAAAAAATTGCGAATGATCAAGCTGTCATTGGTAATTATGTCAATAATGTATTATCCTTTAGAATTCTGATCTCGGTTATAATTTATCTGCTGTTAGCTTTAATTATATTATTAATTGATCTGGAAACAATTCAGAAATCGGCAATATTGTTACTAGGATTGAACTTGTTCGTGCAGTCAATAACTCTCGATTTTGTTTTTCAGGCAACAGAGAAGATAAAGTATCTATCGATAAAAGTGATATCAAAAAACTTATTAGCGTTAGTTCTAGTGTTAATTTTTATCAGGAATATCTCTGATGTACTTCTTGTAATAGTGATTTTTGTTTTAACAAATTTGATCGTTTCTGTATGGATGTTAATAAAATACTCCAATTTATTTGAGAGTTTTAATTGGGGTATTGATAACAGATTTATCAAAAAATTAATTGCTGAATCTTTCCCTCTAGCAATTTCAGCTTTTATGATATCGATTTATTACAACTTGGATATGGTAATGCTGGGTGTAATCAAAACAGAAGTCGAAGTGGGTATTTATAACGCTGTTTACAGAATATTTATGATCGGTATACTGCCAATTGGTGTTATCGTTAAAATATTACTTCCATCTCTATCAAGGATATCTAATAGAAAGGAACTTGCGAACTCCTTGATTAAATATGGGACCTTGTTATTTGTCAGTTCGATTTCTGCGGCTATTGTTTTTTATCTTTATGCTGGGAATATTCTAAATATTATATTTGGTAAACAATATTTAAGCGGAACATATGCATTAATGATAATTTCCTTTAACATTGCTATAATTGGAGTGAATGTGTTTTTCGGCAACCCGCTTACAGTTTGGGGAAAGCAGCGGCAATATGCCATTGCTATTACGTTCGGTGCTATAGCGAATATTATTCTGAACATTTTATTAATTCCAAAATTTTCTTACAATGGAGCTGCATTTGCTACATTACTTTCGGAAGTTGTTGTTTTTGTTGGAGTGTTTTATTTATTTAATAAAAATCTAAGAAATATAATATTAGAGAAAAAATAGGAACGCAGATTGTTATGATCTATTATGATAGAGATACTTTGTGTCTTAGTTATTTTGCGGTGAAAAAATGAAATATGATTACTTAATAGTTGGTGCCGGATTTGCCGGTGCAGTTGCCGCTGAGCGATTGGCATCTCAACAGAATAAAAATATTCTGCTTGTCGAAAAGCGTAATCATATTGGCGGTAATGCTTATGATGAATATAACGAACATGGAATTTTGGTGCACCGTTACGGTCCGCATATTTTTCATACGAATAGTCAAAAGGTATTTGACTATCTTTCCCAATTCACAGAATGGCGAAAATATGAGCACAAAGTTCTGGCTAATTTAAATGGTGAACTTTATCCCATACCGATAAATAGAACTACAATAAATAAACTCTATAATAAAAATTTCACAACTGATAGGGAAGTAGAAGAGTTTTATAATAATATAAGAGAAAAAAGAAATCCAATATTAAATTCCGAGGATATAATTGTTAATCAAGTCGGGCAAGACCTGTACGAAAAGTTTTTCAAGCATTTCACAAAAAAACAATGGGGCTTAGATCCAATCGAACTTGCACCTTCTGTCTGCGGAAGAATTCCTGTTCGTACAAACACTGACGATCGCTATTTTACAGACAAATATCAGTTCATGCCGAAAGATGGTTATACAAAAATGTT